>CAYTGK010000132.1:0-2940 GCA_964437305.1 uncultured Muribaculaceae bacterium | reverse complement strand
AGAAATTACTAAGTTATCTCTTGAAGAAGTTCAAAAAATTATTGATGAAAATAAAAATATCAAAGAAAATTGAGACTGTAATGAAAAATAATTTTATTACAGCTTCTTTTATTTTTATATTAACTTCTTAGATATTTTTAAGTTAGTTTAAATCTTATAGAAACGACTGGATAATCTTCATATCGCATCATGGCTTCACTTAGATTATATTCTTTATAAAGCCACAAATTATTATTAGTATCAACAAAGAGTTTCATATTTTCCATAGTAATAGGCTCATATTGTAAAATATCTAAATAATCATTGAAAGTAATTTTGGATTCTAAATAATTATGTTCCTTTTCATAATAATAATAATTTAAAAGACGTTCCATAACTATATTAGTAGCATCTTCTTGAGTACGATTATATTTACTTAAAAGAGTAGAATTTTCAATTGGTTTATTAGTTTTAATATTTATATTATAAGTTTTATATTCAACATAAGTTAAATCATTAATACTTTCATAACTAATATTAATTGCAAGAGATAATATGTCATTATTAAGACTTGCATCATAATCAACTATACCATTTTGATAACAAGCTCTTAAAAGAAAATCATATAGAATTTCATTATTCATTTTATCATAATAATTGTTACTAACTTTAAAATAAGGAACATTGCTATCTTTTAAAACTTCATCAGTATTACAACTATCAATACTTTGAAAATCTTCTTTTGTAAGATTAGAAACATAAGATGATAATAAAACTTTATTAGTATTTTTATTAAAAATATTAGCAATTATTGATAATATAATGGTAATAATAAGAAAAATACTGACAATCAAAATACTTTTTTTGTTTTTTTTAATAAATTCACTCATATTTCCTCCTAATAAGTTTTTAAATTGATAGGCTCAATATGCCATGGCTCTTGATAACCTTTGTAATTTGCACCATATAAAGGAAAGTGTAAACCATATTCCTTAGCATGAGCATGAACCCAATCTCTTGAAGCACTAGATTCAAAATCTAAATCAGAAGCCACTCCCCATCCATGATTAGAGTTACCTGGTTTAGCAGCTCGTCCTGGCTCATTAGCATATTTTTTAGCTGTTGCAACTTGGGCATCATAACTACGACATCCTTGGGTACTATAAGTAAATTTATATCCAGCTTCTTCAGCAGCATTTTGTAAATTAGTAAGCATATCAAAAAAGTAGTCATTGTAACCATATTTATTTCGATAACCTTTTTTAGTAGCATCACCACTAGGACAATCTTTTCCAGATACTCCTTTTGGTTTATAAAAAACACCATTTTGCACATAAACACCATTTTGTTTATTCATATCAGTCAATGTCGAATTATAAGTTCCATTACTAGTTTGATTATTTTTAGCATTTCTTTCTTGTATAGCCTTAAGTCTTGCATTATAAGCTTGATTTTCAATTAAAGCTTGCTTGCGGGCTTGTTCTTCTTGTTCTTGCAATTTTAATTCATTTGCTTGTTCTAATTGATTAACTAATTCTAAACTAGCTTCATTGTAACAATTAGCAAAAGAAACATTATGATAATCATTAACAATATTTGATGTAGCAAGTATTTGAAATATTAAATTAATTAAGGTTGGAATTAAAAAGACTATAATGGCTGCTAAGATTCTATTCCCGATTTTTTTCCCAATATTATATTTATCATCAGGTATACCATTTATTAAATTTTTATATAAATCAATAGTTATCATAACAATTAAACCTATAGGTATAACAAATTTGGCAATTGTTATAGCAGTTTTTAAAAGATAAAGCAGTCTTACAAATCCTGGATTATCACAAAATAAAATTAACATAAACATTATTTAAGTGAGATATTAGCTCTGTTTCTTCTATCTTTCCCCAATCTTTTTCTTTAAAATTATTTTTTTATAATTTCTAAAGTTAATAATGATTGTTCTCCTTCCTTTTTACTATTCTTCTAGTTGCTCATATAAAGTTATTATACTATATATTTTGTTTTTTTGGTGCTATTTATTTAAAGTATTTTCCAATAATTTACCTTGATAAGTGTTACGTCTTTTTAGTTCTTTATCTATATCATTTAAAACAACAAATTTCTTGATTAACCAAGTAGGTTCTATTAAATCATTAGGATTAGGATCTCCTGTAATTCGATGAATAACAATCTCTGGTCTTAAAAGTTCAAGTTCAGAGACAACAATATCAATATATTCCTCCTTAGTTAAAACATGAAAATGTTCTTTTTCATATAACTTAGCAAGTTTTGTATCCTTTAAAATATGAAGCATATGAATTTTTATTCCTGCTATATCAAGTTTATTTAAATACTTAACAGTTTCTAACATCATATCTTTTGTTTCATAAGGAAGACCATTGATAATATGAACAACCACATTAATATTTCTTTTTCTTAATTTTAAAACCATGTTTTCAAATTCTTCTAAGGTATGACATCTATTAATTAATTTTGAAGTCTTATCATGAATTGTTTGTAAACCTAATTCAACTGTTAAAAATGTTCGATTATTTAAATCACTTAAATAGTCTAAACATTCATCAGTTATAGCATCAGGTCGAGTTGCAATACTTAAGCCAACTACATTATCAAGTTTTAAAATTGGCTCAAATAATTCTTTTAATCTAGGAATACTAGCATAAGTATTTGTTCCAGCTTGAAAATAGCCAATAAATTTTGCCCCTTTCCACTTATTAAGCATAACTTGTTTAATATCATTAAATTGAGTAATAATATCCTTATTACTATCCCCTGCATAATCACCACTTTTTAAATGTGAACAATAAATACACCCCCCTACCCCTTTAGTTCCATCTCTATTTGGACAAGTAAAATTTCCATTTAAACTTACTTTGGCAATTTTAGAATTAAACTTTTCTTTATAAAAACAATCTAATGTATAATAACGTTTATTATTAG
>CAYTGK010000131.1:0-2950 GCA_964437305.1 uncultured Muribaculaceae bacterium | reverse complement strand
CCTAAAAAATCAATATGTAAATCTACTTTTGGAAATAACTTTAATTGTTCAAATAAAGTCATATAATCACTTCCTTTGGCCTAATAGTATATCTTATTTTTAATTATTTTGCAAATTAACCACGAAGTTTAGTAATTGTTTCTTCAAAATTGGGAGATTTGGTAATTGTTGAGCCAGAAACAATAATATCGACATCTTTTAAATATTTAACATTATCTAAAGTAACTCCTCCATCAATACTAACTAAAGTTTTTAAACCTTGATTTTTAATTTCTTCTTTTAACCTATTTATCTTTGCTAAACTAGATTTTATAAATTCTTGTCCTGGTAAACCTGGCTCAACACTCATGATTAAAACTAAATCAACTTGTGATAGATAGGGAAAAACAATACTTATATCATCTTTGGGATTAACTGCTAGTCCTACTTTAATACCATATAACTTACAACGTTCAAAGACTTTTTCAAGTTCATCTTTAATATCAAGATGAACTGTTAGATAGGAAACATTTAAAGTTGCATAATCATCAATCATTTTTAAAGGATGTTCAACCATTAAATGAACATCTAATCTTTTAGTTGTATACTTGGGAATTTTTTTTAGTTCACTAAAAGGTAAAGATTTATTTTTAACATACTTGCCATCCATTACATCAACATGAATAAAATCAACATCTGTAACATTCAATCTTTTTAATATTTCAGAAGCATTGGCTACTCCTAAAAATGATGCTGAAATTTTCATCTTACCACCTCTTTTCCTTAAATTCTTGGATTAAATTTAAATAATTTTCATAACGACTTTTTAATATCTTACCACTAGAAACGGCAACTTTAACTTGACATTCATTTTCTTTATCATGCATACAATCTTTATATAAACAGGGATAATTTTTAAATTCAATAAACGCATTTCTTACATCTTCTTTAGTATATTTTAAGAATGATAAAGCTGAAAAACCAGGTGTATCTAAAACTCTAATATCATCTTTTTCTAAAATTTCAATATGTCTTGTTGTATGTCGTCCTCGACCTAAAGCTAGGGATACTTCTCCAACTTTTAAATTTAAATCATTAAATAAATTATTTAATAATGTACTTTTTCCAGCTCCTGTTTGACCAGTAAAAACTGTCATTTCATTTGCTAATACTTTTTTTATTTTCTTTAACTCTGTATTGTATAAAACTAAATAGCCAATTTTTTCATAATATTCAATTGTCTCTTTATATTTTAAAAATTCTTCATTACTTATTAAATCACGTTTAGTAAGACAAATAACAGGTTTTATCTTATTAATTTTTAATTGAACTAATAATTTGTCAAGTAAATTAGTACTAAAATCAGGATTTTTTAAACTTGTAATAACAAAAGCTTGAGTAACATTTGCAACATTTGGTCTTATTAGCATATTACTTCTTGGTAATATTTTTTCAATTACTTTTTTATCTTTATTAATAGACACGAAATCCCCTACCAAAGGTAGGGTTTTCATATCTCGAAGTTTTCCTCGTTCTTTACATTCAATAACTTCATTAGCAACTTTTACAAAAAATTTTTCACTTATAATTTTTACAATTTGTCCTTCCATATGCACCTATTAATTTGTATTATCTTCTGAATTATTATCATCCGTTTCTGTATCAGTAGTATCATCATATTTAACAGCATAAGTAATCTTTAAATTAGCTCCTTTAACAATCGCAGTTTTAGCAGCTCGACTTTGACTAATAATCGTATTTTCTGGAAATTCATTAGTTTGTTTTGGAACAAAAGTTACATTAACACCATACTTATCACAAAAGCTTTGAACTTCTTCTAATGACCATCCTTCTTCAACAAAGTTAGGGTATTCATCAACTATATTTGGAATATAAAGAGTAATTTTTTCACCTTTAGCAACTTTAGTACCTGCCTTTAAATCTTGTTTAATAATCTCTTCTTCTCCATATTCCTTACCATCTTCAACATCTATTTTTTCAATATTAACCTCTAATCCATATTGAGTTGTCAAAATTGTTTTTATTTCAATGTAATTACGTCCTGTATAATCTTCAATAGTATAAACTGTATTACCCATTGATTCATATAAAGTAATCTCTGTTCCCTTTTTACGTTTTAAGCCTATAGCTGGAGAGGTTTTAACTATTAAACCTTCAGCAATTTTTTCATCACTTACTTGTTCAACTTTTACAGCAACTTCAAAACCTTTCGACCTTAAAGTTTCTTCTGCTTTTTGTACTGTCATTCCTTGAACATTGGGAACAACAACATCAGGAACTTCGGTTAATTTAGGATAAATAATAAATATTCCAACTAAAATTAATACAATAAAGATAAAGATAGCAGCTAAAATCCAAATCCATTTATTTTTTGTTTCATCTTCAGCTGTTAAACTATCATCTTCAATAATAGGTTTTTCTTCTGGTACTTCATCGGTTATAACTGGAGTTTTAGGTTCTTCTCCATCATGTTCAGGATAAGGAAATTCATATTTTTTTTCATTTAATCTATCTTTATTTAAACAACTTAATAAATCATCATGCATATCTTTGGCACTTTCATAACGATTTTTAGGGTTTTTAGCTGTTGCTTTAATAATAATATTTTCAACACTTTGAGGAATTGATTCATTTTCCTTTCTAACACTAGGAATTTCACTTTTCATATGTTTTAAAGCAATTTCAACTGCATTTTCCCCTTTAAAAGGAATATGACCAGTTAATAATTCATAGAATAAAATTCCCATAGAATAAATATCACTTTTAATAGTTGCCCCTTTACCACTAGCTTGTTCTGGTGGTAAATAATGAACACTTCCCATAACAGAATTAGTTTGCGTTAATTGAGTACTATTTAAAGCCATAGCTATTCCAAAATCTGTAATTTTAATTTCCCCATTTTCTTGAATTAAAATATTTTGAGGTTTTAAATCTCGATGAATAATATAAG
>CAYTGK010000130.1:0-2991 GCA_964437305.1 uncultured Muribaculaceae bacterium | reverse complement strand
ATTATTTAATAAACTTACTTTATAAAGTTCCTCGTTTAATAATTCTTTATAATTTTTAGGAATATATAAATTATTTTTTTTATAATATAAAACTAAAGGTTTTATATGTAAACTCAATTCTTTTATATCATAACTACCTAAAAAATCACTTTCAAATAAATTATTATCTGAATAAAATTCAGTATAAAACTCATAAAAACAAGAGCTATCAATATTATGATAATATTGCATAATTTCATTGAATTTTTTTTATTAATTTTATCATAATTTTCTAATTGTACTATAACATTACTAAATTTATTCTCACCTTGACTTAGATAGCTAAGATAGCAATTTCTTATATTCCTAATTACACTATCATAAACTGTTTGACTTTCATCATCTAATTTTAATTTATAACTACTCCAATTAACGTCATAATTTAATGTTGAATTAATATTTGAAATCTCTTCCATATTTTCCTTTATATTATCAAGTAAATTACTATATTCATTTAATATTTTTTTATCTTCTTTAGTATTAATAATCATAGTATTATTTTTTATATAAAATATTAGTATCATTAATAACAATAATAATAGGAAAATAACTATCAAAATTATATAAAACTTCTTTTTATTTTTAAATTTCACTACATTCATAAATTAGCCCTGTCCTTTTTATACAAAATTATAAAATAATCATAATAAATATTATTATAAACAATCTTTTATTTAAATTTAAACTCACCAATTAGATTAAGAAATTGAGCATATTAAATTTGCAAGACCATTCAATTTTGGCTTTGAGTTCATCACTCATTGATTTTCTCTTTTACAAATTTTATCATATCACACCCTTCCTTGACAATAGCAATAAACAAAAAAATCAACTTTCGTTGATTTAATCATTAACATCGCTCTTTGGTGCGACGATTTTATCTTTTGGAGCAGATAGCGGGGATTGAACCCGTAACTTAAGCTTGGGAAGCTTATATTTTACCATTGAACTATATCTGCATTAGCAATAATTATTTACTGCTATATTAATATTTTCAAATTATAATTTAATTAAGTTTTAAAACTTTGGCTTGATCTTTTTTAATATTATTATTTTCAGAAATAGAATAATAATTAGAAATCAAATTTAAAAATTTACCTAAATCATTCCAATTATTTATTTTATTATTAGAAAATAAATCTTCAATTATATTCATAATAATAGTTAGTGCATATTCTAATTTATCCCTACTATTCTTATCCAAAATTCTTCCTGGCCATATTCTTTCAGGCATCCCTAAAGGTTTAAAAAAATTTCTTAAATCTACAGTATTGGGTAATAATTCGCTTTGCTTATGTTTAGTAATATATTTTACTTCATCTAAATCTGGACAATAATATACAAACTCATATTCATAATCTTTTTCATCAGGCATTGGCATAGTATGATCCACTAAGAACATTAATATTGGTAGTTCTGATTGATCTAATTCATCATATTGCTTTTTTAGTATTTTTAATTCTTGCTTTTCATTTTTAATCAATGTTTCTTTTTCTTCAATTAGTTTTTCTAAAGATTTTCTCTTGTCTATTTTTTCATTTCTATCCATGTAAAACTCCTTTATATAAATATTATAATATATTTTTCATAATTTTTGAATATTTTTATACATAAATTAATATTTTTTATTAATACACTTTTTATAAAAAATATCAGTTGTTGATTGCCTAACAATATAGAGATTGAAATTGCTATAGTAAAAATTTCTAATAAATAATCTTGAGTTTTGTTAATTTATAAATTTATCCTGTACAATTACGTATAAACTGCTTTTCGAACATCTCTCTAACATATCTGTTTTAAATTGAAAGGCATTATTATTGCTATTACAATAATTACTAATTCTAATATTACAGATACTTTTTTTTCATAAATTACTCCTTTTTATAAATTGTAACTTACTTCTATTATTTTTGATGAAAATATAAGGAAACTTGACTTTTAATTTCTTGTGATAAATTTTCAATTGTGCCATCTCTTGAAATAGTATCCATATCTTTTAATACACTATTAGGAAATATATGTTTCATATCTTTTACATAATAGCTACCATCTCTTGGTATAGTATAATCTTCAACTGTATACTCATCTTCTTTTACAATTTCAAATTTATAAGGAATAGATGAGCTTGAAGCTTCAATTACATTTCCATTTTCTTCGTAATACTTCTCTTGAACTACCCAAGCATAAAGATAATAATGTCCTTCTGAATCTTCATTTATTAAGTATGTTCTCATAGCAACAAAAGACTTTTCGTTATCATAATGATTATTTTTTTCATCTTCTTTTATTAAATAATCTTTTATAGCTCTTTCCATATCTACTTCATTAATATTTATATGAGGGGAATACTTAAATCCCCATGTACTGAAAAAAACAGGTTTATTATTTCTCATTCTATAAACATCAATTCCAAATAAAGTAAATAAAATGGTTAGAGCTATAACTATAACAGAAATAATTAATATTGAAATATTTTTTATATGCTTTATTTTATTATTGGAATAATCTAATGTATTTAAAATATTTTCTTCAAATTTTACCTCTTCTTGTTCATTTTTAATTCTTTCACCACTTAATAAATCGTTTATAGTTATTCCTAATTCGTAACATAAGTCTTTTAAAAGAGTATAATCTGGTAATCTCCTACCATTTTCCCAATTTGAAATAGCCCGATCAGTTACACCTAGTTTATCTGCAAGTTCTTGTTGGGTCATATTCTTTGATTTTCTACAGTTTGCAATAAATCTTCCTATCTTTTCTTGATTCATATTTTTTGCTCCTTTCGTAAATAATTATATCTTATTTACATTTAGAAGTAACCAAACAAAGTGTGGAGTTAGATAAATACTCATACAAATAACTATTTGTATGACTAAATTTCTACATTTTCTAAATCTATTTCTCCATTCATTAACTTTGGTAATAAGGTATCTCGTAGTTGAGATAATA
>CAYTGK010000129.1:0-3025 GCA_964437305.1 uncultured Muribaculaceae bacterium | reverse complement strand
ACTTAATTTTTCTAAAATACTCTTTGCATCTTCTAAATTTTTAATTTCAATTTCTTTTTCTCTATACTTAAATAAATCTGAATCAAAATCTTTAAACTTTGCAGTAATTGTATAATATTCTTCACTTTTAAAAGCTTGAATTTCTCTTTCTCTATCAACAATTAATTTTAAAGCAACACTTTGAACTCTACCAGCACTAGTACCACTTGTTTTAGATTGCATTAATTTACTAAGTCTAAATCCAATTATTCGATCTAAAAATCTTCTTGTCTCTTGACTTTTAACTAAATTATAATCTATTTTTCTTGGATTTTTAATACCTTCTAAAACTTTATCTTTCGTAATTTCATAAAATAAAACTCGATCATATTTATTTTCTTTAATACCAAGAGTATCATATAAATGCCATGATATTGCCTCCCCTTCTCGATCAGGGTCAGTTGCAAGATAGATATGATCTGCTTCTTTTACAAGCTTTTTAAGTTCACTTATTATTTTCTTTTTTCCTTTAATAGGAACATAATTAGGCTTAAAATCATTATCTATATCAATTCCAAGTCCATATTTACCAGTTGTTGCCAAATCTCTTATATGACCTACTGAACTTACAACTTTATAATTTTTACCAAGGTATTTTTCAATTGTTTTACTTTTTGCTGGGGATTCAACTATAACTAAATCCATTTTCTCAACCTCCAAAAATATTTATACTAATAAATTAGCAAAATGTCAACTACTAAATTTCATTTTTTGTAAATTCATATAAAGCAATGCTAACAGCATTATCTAAATTTAAACTATCAATATCTTTCGTATGTTTTATAATAATAGGCGTTCCCATATCTAAAAATGTATCTGGCAACCCACTAGCTTCATTTCCAAATATCAAAGAATAATAATGACTATTACATTTAATATCTTTTAAATTAGTTTTGGCTTTTAACATAAAAGGATATAAATTTCGGTTATAACTGTTACATTTTCTATCTAAATAGTCATTAAAATTTTCAAAATACTCAATATTAGCATTAAAAATTGCTCCCATACTACTTCGAATAACCTTGGGGTCAAAAACATCAACTCCAGGTTTAATAATTACTATATCATGAATATTAAATCCTACGGAACTTCTAATTATTGTTCCTAAATTACCCATATTTGAAGGATTAACTAAGACTACATGATTGCTATCTTTGGAAACTTCCATTTTATATTTTTTAAATACTCCAACTAAATAACAATTCTCTTTATCTGACAAAGTATTAATTATTTTATCACTATAAATTACTTCAATTTTATTTTTAGAACAAATATCTATTATCTTATTATAAATCTCATTATGTTCTTGTTTTGAATGAATATAAACTCTTTTTACATATTCAATTTTTTTATTTAATAATTCTAAGGTTAAAGTTGTTCCTAAAGTATAACTTTCTAAATCACTTTTTTTATATTTCTTCATAATTAATCTCGGTAATTAATTAAAATTACATCTTCTCCTATCTTACTTATTTTTTCATAACTTATTTCAACTTTATTTGAGCCTCGAAAAGAAAATACACCTTTAAATGGTTCAATTATAAACGAAGATATCTTTCCAGTTTCAGGATCTATTTTACAATCAACAATATTTCCAAATTTTTTTCCATCATATAAATTAACAACATCTTTATTTTGAAATTCTGATAAATTCACACTATCACCTAACTAATATTATGCTTTATCTTTACTTTATTTCATAGTAATTATCAGGATTAATATTTAAAATTGCTCGTTCATTTTGCTTTTTATATAAAGTAAATAAAGTTTCTCCAGTTTTAACTTTATCTCCCACTAGTTTATTTAAAACAACTCCAACTGAATAATCAATTTTATCTTCTTTATTAATACGTCCTGCACCTAGGGAACATGATAGTTTTCCTATATTTAGGGCATTAATATCACAAACTTCTCCACTCTTAGTTGCTTTGATTTCTTGAATATTCGTGCTTACAACCAAAGAGTTAATATCCCCACCTTGATTTTTAACAAATTCTAAAAATTTATTAAAAGCTCTTTTACTATTAATAGCTTCAATTACTTCATTCTTAGCTTCTTCAACGGTAATATTTTTAGATACTTTTATCATCTCAGTTGCAATTTTAATGGCTAAATCAGTTAATTCACCTTTTTTACCTTGTAAAACATCCATTGCTTCAATTACTTCTAAAGAATTTCCAATATTAGAACCAAGTGGAACATTCATATCACTTATTTCACAGATAGTTTCTTTATGATAATATTCACCAATTTTTTCCATGATTTCTCGTAAAGCCACTGCATCTTCCATAGTTTCCATTAAAGCTCCATTACCACATTTGATATCTATTAAAATCTTATCAGCTCCTCCAGCTATTTTTTTAGACATGATACTAGCTGCAATTAAAGGAATAGAAGCAGTTGTCCCTGTTACATCACGAAGGGCATAGATAGCTTTATCCATTGGACATAAATTACTTGTTTGCCCAGTAATTGCAAGTCCTACTGTTTTTAAAGAATTAATAAACTCTTTTTCCGTTAAACTAACGTTAAAACCTTTAATACTTTCAAGTTTATCAATCGTCCCCCCTGTATAACCAAGTCCTCTCCCACTCATTTTAGGAACGATAACTCCACAAGATGCAACAATTGGTCCTATTATCAAAGTTATTTTATCTCCAATTCCTCCAGTTGAATGTTTATCAACTTTAACTCCTGGAATACTGCTTAAGTCTAACACATCTCCACTTTTAATAAATATATCAACTAAATCAAAAGTTTCTCTTTCACTCATTCCATTAATACATATAGCCATAAGTAATGATGACATTTGATAATCTTTAACAAAACCTTTCAAATATCCATTAAAAGCCATTTCTAATTCTTCTCTTGTTAATTCTTCCTTAACCCTCTTTTTATTAATAATATCAACTATATTCATCTTGCATCCTCCTATTAATATTATACAAAATAGATTTTATTTATTCAATAACCAAAAGAAAAACTC
>CAYTGK010000128.1:0-3041 GCA_964437305.1 uncultured Muribaculaceae bacterium | reverse complement strand
GTGGTTATGATGGAGAGATTTTACTTGATGATAATTTAGAATGGTATTGTCCAAATTGTGGCAATCGTAATCATGATACTTTAAATGTTGCTAGAAGAACTTGTGGTTATATTGGAACAAATTTTTGGAATAAAGGTCGAACTCAAGAAATAAAAGAAAGAGTTTTACATATTGATAATAAAACTGATGAATAGGTTTAGTTATGCGTTATAATATAATCAGAAAAATGGACATTGCTGATGGTCCAGGTGTTCGGGTATCAATTTTTGTTCAAGGTTGTGAATTTCATTGTAAGAACTGTTTTAATAAAGAAACTTGGAATTTTAAAGAAGGTAAAGAGTTTACCGATAAAACAATTGCAAGAGTTTTAGAGTTAGCTAGTGAAGATTATATTCAAGGGTTATCAATTCTTGGAGGGGAACCACTTCATCCCCAAAATATAGATGGGACTATTAAACTTGCTAAAGCTTTTAAAGAAAAATATCCTCAAAAAGATATATGGATATGGACAGGTTTCTTATATGAAAATATTGTTAATAAAGATATTTTAAATTATGCTGATGTTATTGTTGATGGAAGATATCAAGATGAATTACATGATTTTCGCTTAAAATATCGTGGGTCATCTAATCAACGAGTAATTGATGTTAAAAAAAGTGTTAAAAAAAATAAAATTTGCTTACTTGAATCGGCAATGCAATTATCATAAAGATTTAGGAACTGAGTGAAAATTTTCATTTAGTTCTTTTTTTATAGAAAATTATAATAAAAAAATAGAAGTTATATGATAAAGACCAATCTACAAGAATACTAATTTTCATTATGGATATTAATTAAATTTCCTGAGTATTTTATATTTTATTGTTTCATGTTATAATTTTATATGCGTGGTGAACTTATGAAAAAAATAATTAGGGATGTAATTTTGATAGTTGGTTTAATTGTTTATTTTTACTTTATGTGTATTGTTAGAAAATGGTATTTTTTTGATATGTCTTATTTAAAAGGAATAATCTTAATATTATTGATTAGTTTAATGATATTTAGTTATGGAATAGTTGAAAATAAAGAAAGTACTTATAAAAATAATGTTAATTTATATATTGCTTTATATTGTATTATTTTAATAAGTGTAACTTTCTTTATAGGACGTGCTCGTTTAAAATTTTATAATTGGTGGACTATACAAGATAAACTTTTTTATACAATAATGTTTCAAATTAAATATGGAACTATGAGAAAAATATTAAAAAATGTTATTTGTAATATTGTTATGTTAATACCTTTATCTTTTTTATTGATGATAAAAGATAAAAAGTATAATAATGTTTTAAATCAAACAATAATAATCTTACCAATTATTATAGGAATTGAATTATTACAAGGATTTACTCATGTTGGAACTTGTGATATTGATGATGTAATTTTAAATTACTTTGGAACAGTAGTTTTTACTTTTTTAATAACGAGATTTAAAATTATTGATAGAATTAGGAATATATTTTATAGTGATTATAAACTTAAAAAAAATATTAAAAATAGCTTATTTTATATATCAATATTTTTAGTAGTTTTTTATATTTTTAGATTAATAGTTTTTTAAAAGATAGTAGTATATGAGATGTTTAAATTGAAATAATGATAATATTTATATTGATGATTATAAAATTGAAAGATTAGATAAAAATAATAAATGGGTGGAACTTCCAGTTAAAAATGTTGATTTGACTCAGACTTTAGTAGGTTATAAAGTTTGTAAAGATGGTAAGTTAGAGATAGTAAAATCTTTAATTGACAAAACAGGAAAAACTCATTATATAACAGGAGAATTTGAAATTAAATAAAGTTTTTAATTAATTTAGATATTTTATGATATAATGAAATAGAGGTGAAATAAAATGAAAAAGAATATTAAAACAACGGAAGCAATCTTTCCAATGCCTGTTTTAATGATTGCAACTTATAATGAAGATGGAAGTATAGATGTTATGAATGCAGCTTGGGGAACAATGATAGAAAGAGATATTGTTGGACTTAATTTAAGCGAAGGACATAAAACGGTTAAAAATATTAAAAAAAGACAGGCTTTTACAGTTAGTATAGCAGATGTTAGTCATGTTAAAGAAGCTGATTATTTTGGAATGGTATCAGGAAATGATACTCCAAATAAATTTGAAAATAGTGGTTTAACTGCTACTAAATCAGATAATGTTGATGCTCCAATTATTAATGAATTTCCAATTTGTATGGAATGTGAGTTTATTGAATATCAAAATGCTACTTATGGATGTGGTGTTATTGGAAAGGTAGTTAATGTAAGTTGTAATGAGGAAGTTATGACAGGAGATAATGTTGATATTACAAAACTTAAAGCCATTACATTTGATCCTTATACACATGGATATTATAAAATAAGTGAAAGAGTAGGCAATGCTTTTAAAGATGGTTTAGAGTTAAAGAAATAGTATTTAAATATTAGCTAAAAGAATTGCTTTTTTGCTATATTTGAGAAGAAAATATTAAGTTTTAAAATAAAAAGTATTTGTAATAATAAATTTAATAAATAGGTAGTTTTTAAAAGTTAATACATTTACAAAAGTTACTTTTTTTGTTATACTATAGCTGAAAATTAAAATTTAAAAATGAAATAAAGAAAGGCTTAAAAATTATTTTAATTGTTTTAGGGGTTTTGGTAGGAATAATTATACTTGATACTTTACAAGCCAGTGGAACAATAGATTATATTGATAAAGGTTTATTTGTTAATCATTATTATTGTACTAATAAGGAAAAAAAGACTTTATTTAAGGGAACTAAATATACTTGTCCAAAAATTGATAATGATAAAGAAATTCTTGAAACAACTATTGATTGTATTCATAATTATAGTAAACCAATTGCAACTTTAAGAGATGGTGGGACAGAAATTTATAAATAGAAGTATATTATTTAGTTAAATGCAATAAAATAGAATCGAAAGTAAAAGATATTTTAATAGGTCAAAGTCAAGAAAAATTAATTAAATTGTGTTAAAAGAGTAA
>CAYTGK010000127.1:0-3054 GCA_964437305.1 uncultured Muribaculaceae bacterium | reverse complement strand
AATACTAATTAATATAATTTCATAATTTTTCATAGGCTATCTATTTAATTATATAAAAAAAATAATTAAAAATACCTAGTATTTAATATTGAAAAATGTCGAAAATTCATATATTGCCATTAAAAATAATTTAGTATATAATATAGTTTAAGAAATCTATTTGTATTTCTTAAAAGGAGATAGTCTGAAAACAAAAATAAATTTTGTTCAAGTTTTCATTACTATGTGTGCCTTGAGACGAAGTGAAAGGAATGTGAGGTTAGTATGGAAGAATTTAATTATATACCAAAAGGTACATGTTCAACTAATATTAAATTAATTATTGATAATGATATTTTAAAGGATATTGAAGTTACAAATGGTTGTCCGGGTAATTTACAAGGTATTAGAAGTTTAATTCAAGGAATGAAATTAACGGATATTGTTTCTAAATTAGAGGGGATTGATTGTAGAGGACGCGGAACATCTTGTCCTGATCAAATAGCATGTGCTATTAAAGAGTATCTAGGAGCAACAGTTAAATGAAAATAATATTAGCTTCAAAGTCACCTAGAAGGTGCGAATTATTAAAAAAAATAGGTTATGATTTTGAAGTATTAACAAGTGATACAGAAGAGATTCAAGACAAAAGTTTAAGCCCGCTTGAAAATTGTTTTAATATAAGTTATCAAAAAGGAATGAATGTTTTGAAGAAAACTGAAGGGGATAGAATTATTATTAGTTCAGATACGATTGTTGTTAAAGATAATGAAATTTTAGGTAAACCAAAGTCTCGAGTTGATGCTTTTCAAATGTTAAGCAAATTGAAAGGAACAAGTCATGAAGTAATCACGACAATTACAGTTTTTAAAGTTTTAGATAATAAAATATCAGAGTATAAAGATTATTCTAAAGCTTTAGTTTATGTTGATAATTTAACTAATGAAGAAATAAATGCCTATTTAGATACTGATGAGCCTTATGATAAAGCTGGGTCTTATGGTATTCAAGGAATATTTTCTAAACATATTACTAAAATTGAAGGAGATTACTATGCAATAGTAGGACTTCCTGTAAATAAACTTTATAATATTTTAAAAAAGATATAGGGGATACTATGCAAGTTAAAATTCAAAAATTTGATGATTTAGGACAGGGAATTGCTAAAATTGATAATAAAGTTTGTTTTGTAAAAAAAGCTATTCCTAATGAGATAGTTGATATAGAGATAACTACTAAGAAAAAAGATTATACGAAAGGAAATATTAAAAAAATTATTACAAAAAGTAAAGATAGAATAAATGTTGAATGTCAATTTTATTTTCAATGTGGTGGATGTCAGTTTTTACATATAAAAAAGGCAAAAGAGAGAGAATTTAAAGAAGAAAAAGCCAAAAATTACTTTGGAAGATGTGATAAATTTTTTGAAACTAAGACTTATAATTATCGTAATAAGGTAACTTTACATATTAAGAATGGGAAAATGGGGTATTATGATACTTCTAGTCATGATTTAGTTTCAATTAGTTATTGTTATTTATTAAATGAAAAAATTAATTTAGTTATAGAACTTTTAAATACTTATTTTGACTCTAATTTTAATGGAGAAATACTTATTAGAGAAAATAGTAAGAAAGAGATAATGCTAGTAATTAATGGAAATTATAAATATTTTGATAAATTAAAAAACAGTAATTTAGTTAATAATTTAATTTATAATAAGAAAGTTATTAAAGGTAAAGATTATTTTTTTGAAGAAATATTAGATTATAAATTTAAAGTACATTATGATTCTTTCTTTCAAGTTAATAGAATTGGATTAGAAAAAATAATTGATATTATAGAAAATACATTAAAAGGTAAAAAATTAAGAACAGTTTTAGATCTTTATAGTGGCACTAGTATTTTAGGAATTATAATGCATAAATATGCTCATAAGGTAATCAGTATCGAAGAAAATAAAAATGCAAGTTCTGATGCTATAACTAATTTAAAACTTAATAATGTTACTAATTTAGAAGTTATAAATGGTAAAGTTGAAGATTATATAGAAAGTTTTCATGATATTGATTTAGTTTTAGTAGACCCAGCAAGACGAGGTTTAGATAAGAAAAGTTTAAGTTATTTAAATAAACTTAAAAGTAATTATATAATTTATATTTCTTGTGAAATGATATCTTTAAAAAGAGATTTAAAAGATTTAAATACTACTTATGAAATTAAAAAAGTTTATTTAGTTGATATGTTTCCAAGAACTAGTAAAGTTGAAACAATTATGATATTAAAGAATAGAAATTAAGAAAATATAAAAAATGTTTGCATTTTTAGAAAAAGTATGATATATTCTTTAATGTGATTCGCTGCTAGTACTAGTATAATCACAATTAGAAAGGAAAATGATTATGAATGTAATTGACAAGATTACTGCGTCACAGTTAAATCCTAACATTCCAGAATTTCGAGTAGGTGATACTGTTAGAGTTGATGTTAAAATCATCGAAGGTAAAAGAGAAAGAATTCAAGCATTTGAAGGAATTGTTGTAAAAAGACATGGTTCAGGTGTAAGTGAAACTTTTACAGTTAGAAAGATGTCTTATGGAGTTGGAGTTGAAAGAACTTTTCCAGTTCATTCACCAAAACTTGCTAATATTGTTGTAATTAGAAAAGGTAAAGTAAGACGTGCTAAACTTAACTACTTAAAAGATTTAGTAAGTCAACCTAAGATTAAAGAACGTGGACATGGTGCTAGTAAAGTAGCCGAAACACTAACTTCAGAAATTGAAACAGAAACTGAAATTGAAACAGAAACTAACGAGTAAAATATTAAGAAAGGGGATAGGGTAAAGGTTTAACTTTGCCCTATTGTTTTTATGGAAGAAAAGAAAACAAGTATGTGGATTAAAATAAGAAGTATATTAAGTTATGTTCTTATTATTGTAATTGTTTTATTAATTAAAGAATTTGTTGTAACTCCAATTAGAGTAAATGGTGAAAGTATGGATAAAACATTACATGATAAGGATATTATGATTCTTAATAAGATTAGTTATAGATTTACTGATATTAAGCGTTTTG
>CAYTGK010000126.1:0-3120 GCA_964437305.1 uncultured Muribaculaceae bacterium | reverse complement strand
TTTTTCCAAATTGAAGTACTTTTCATTAACAAAAAGACGAAAAAAATTTTTTTCACGACTAATTTTCTAAATTAATTATGAAGTTCTATTTTTAATTTTAATTTATCTTATTATATACTTCTTTATTACATATAGAAAATTTATAACTTTAAAAAATAATATAAATTGTTACTTTTAAATTAAATCTAATAGTTTTAAAACTAAAACTCCTGCTCCGATAATAAAAATGATTATTAAAATAACTATCAATTTTATATACTTATGTGATTTTTTATCAACAAAACTATCATCAGTTTCTAAATCATCATCACTTATATCACTTAGCATATCAAGACTTTCCTGGGGTGCTGTATTTTCAGGTAATTTTAAAATTGAAGTATCAGTAATTGGTGCATTTAAATGATCAATGACATTAGTAGTATCAGGCAATGGTTCTAAAGCTGGTAAAATATCAGTATTTTCTTTAGTTGGTAGCAACTCTGCCATTAATTCATCATCTTCATGAGCTTTCTTTTCTTCAATAGCTTTCTCATTAATACTATCTATAACATTTTTTATTTCAGCTTCTTTAGACTCAAAATCATAACCTTTATTGGCAGTTTCACTAACATTATCTTTATTATTTATAGCTTCTTCTACTAATTTAACAATATCATATTCTTTATCTTCATAAGTACTATATTCACTTAAATTAATTTCTTTAACCTTTTTTATTTCTTCTTTATTATCAGAAACATTATTTAAATTTACAACATCTGTTAATTTATCAATATCAACATAAGCATTATTCAAATAAACATCTTCATATAATTCTTTATTTTTATTAAGTCTTGTTGTTTTTTCTTCATTATTTTTATTTTCATCTTCATATCTATCCATTCGCATACTATCACCTACTTTATAAATTTAAATAAGACGTATAACCATCATTCTGCAAAATTAAAATATTTCCAGTTACATCTATATAATCCAAATAATCTCTTATATCAGTTGAGATAGTGGAATTGTTTTTTAAAGTATTTTTATAACTAGCTTTCATAAATACAACCTCATCAACCGTTGTATCAATTCCTAGAAAATCGAATAAATTATAACAGGCTTCTTGATTTAATAAGCTTCCATTATTACAAGTAATTACTTTATAATTCTCACTTATAATTGTACTATATTTAGGATCATTTACAATTAATTTTTTTATATGAAATAAATCATAAGTTGTATCTACATCATTATAATAAGATAGTTCATTATATTTACCTAAAAGAGGTACAACTGCACTATATAACATAGTAAAGGTAACGAGAGTAAATATCGTTACAACTAAAGTTTCCATTAAAACAAAACCTTTTTTATTTCTCATAAATGCTCCTTAATATATATTCATTATACTATAAAAAATAAGAAAAAAAAATACTCTTTAAATATTTTTTTACTCTTTTACATCGATTCCATTTAATTGACTTCTAATCTCATCTGTAAAGTTAGTATTATTAGTATTTCGATTAGAAACAATAGTTATTATCAAATAAAATACTGTAATTGCTACAAATATAATTCCATAAAGCATCGTTGATATGGCAAATCCCTTTTTATTTAACTTCATAATTTAGTCCTTTCTATAAATATAAACTTGCTTTTCTCCATATTTTTTGTCTTTAATTAACTTTAAACTATTATATTCTTGTTTTAATTCTTGTTTCATAAATTCAACTATTACTAAACCATTTTGATTTAATAAATTATTTTTACTTATAAATTCTAAAATATTATCTAAAATATGTAATTTATAAGGTGGATCAAGAAATATCAAATCAAATTTTAAATTTTCTCTTTGCATTTTTTCTAAACACTTTAAATAATCAAGATTTAAAACCATTCCTTTATCTTCAATCTTAAGTTCTTTTAAATTAGCTAAAATTATCTGACAAGCTTCTTTATTTTTATCATTAAAATATACATAACGTGAATAGTTACTAATTGCTTCAATTCCATAATTACCACTACCTGCAAATAAATCTAAAACAATACTACCAGATACCTTATTTTGAATAGTTGCAAAAATACTTTCTTTAACTCGATCCATAGTAGGTCGAGTTCCTTCTATTGTAAATCCTTTAATTATTCTACCTTTTAAAGTACCACTAATGACTTTCATGCTGACACTTCCGATTATTAAAGCAATTAAATTTCTGTTTAATCTCAACTATTAACAAGCGAATATTATTTTCTGATTTTAAATATTGAACATAATCTATATTTTGAAATAACTTTTTCTTCTCATGAACTGTCATTAGCTTTTTATATAAATTAAGTTCATCTTGTAAATCTTTATCAGCCAATAATTTCTTTTTTAATGATTTAATATTTTTAATATCCGAATTTTCATCTAATAAATCAAATAACTCATTGAGTAAATCATTATATTCCATAACTAATCACATCTTTATTTTAACAAATTTAATTCAAAATATCAATAAAAGTATTCAACATATCTAATTTATCTTTAAAATTATTAAGTTTATCTGGTAAAGTTAACTTATATTTTTCTTTCATTATTTTTTCAAGTTCTAATATAAAATTTGGATCGCGATTTAAAAACTTATAATATTTAGGATTTTCATGTAAAAATCTTTTTAAATTAGGATTTTTATTTAATCGAAATTGACATTCAATACTCATCTTTAATCCTCAAAATATTTATAAGTTGGTCGTGGTTCATAATCACTTGCTGGTTTTTTAGTTTCATTTGGAACTAATCCTTTAAAAGCTTCAATTGCTTTATCTAAACTATTCAATCCTTTTTGCACAGCCCCTAGGTCCACTCCTTTGATTAGAGTTAATAAATCACGAAATCCACTTCCTTGATTTTCTGTTGTATTTACATTTTTTGTATTAGTAGTTTTAACTTGATATTTTTCCCAAACATCAGCTTTTTCCCCATATAAATCATAAAGTTCATATAACTTTTGCCAATCAGTTTCACCTTTGTCAACAAAACTAATTAAATTGGGATTTTTCCTGACAAACTCTTTAAATTCTACTTTTGACATAAAATCACCTAATTAATTATATGTAAAAAAGTTTGATAAGTAACCAAACTTTATTTATTTTGATAAATTT
>CAYTGK010000125.1:0-3134 GCA_964437305.1 uncultured Muribaculaceae bacterium | reverse complement strand
TAATTTGACTTATTTATAAAAATTAAGTATAATACTATCCACTTAAAGGGGTAGTATTTTTATGGAAAAAGATAAAGACTTATTAGAATTAAAAGATATGATAAATAATCAAAAGAAACATAAAAAACATGATAAGATATTTGAATCTAAAAAGATAGATAACTTTATTAATAAAATTCTAAATATTTATAATAAGATATATCAAGAATTATTTATTAAATTAGATTTTAAAAATGATTTAAAACAAGGTAAATTTTTTACTATTTTAATTTCCATTATCTTATTTATTAGTTTAACTCTATTCTTTTTCTTCTATTTAATTCTTTATTTGGACTAGACTTAATTTTGATAAATTCTATTCTTAGTTTAAACTTAATCTTTTATTTATTTAAATATAGTTTTTTTTCATTAAGTTTACTTTATAAAATAATTAAAAATAAAGGTTTAGTAATTAAAAAATATTTAAGTAAATTATTTCCTCAGAGTGAAATATTAAAAGAAAATCAAAATGAATTTCAAGTTTCATCTAATTTTTCTAATCTAATTTTTAGAGAAGTTAATAATTTAATAAAAAGAATAGATAAAATGAATTTAACTTTAGATGAAGAAAAAGATTTAGCTTTAAAACTTAAAGAAATTGTTTTATTAGTACAAGAAGAAGATGGAACAATTGAACATGAATTAGATTTATTAGAAGTAAAGAAAAAGATAACTAGTAAATTAAGTCAAATTGAATATTTTTTAAATAATAAAGAAATAAAGGGAAAACAACAAAAGGAATTTTCTGATACAAGAGATTTATTAGTTGAAAATTTAGATAATATAATAGAAAAAGATGTCAAGAGTTATCAAAAAAGATTAGTAAAATAGAAAAAATACTTGAAAAAAAAGAATATCTATGATTAAATATGAGTATAAATTATTTGAAGAAGTAGTAATATCTATTCTTTAGATAGAGAATTAGTGGTAGGTGGAAACTAATAAAAGAATATTTATGAACTTGTCTTTTAAAAAATAATTCGTTAATCGCGTTAAGATAATTAAGTAAATTAAGGATGGTACCGTGCTATGCACTCCTTTGGTATCATTCTTTTTTAATAGGTGGTGGTTATGAAACTTATAGATTTATATTGGTTTTTAGGAACATTTATAGTTGTTTATTTATTCTATTTCTTTTTTCAAATTTTAAGGAAAAAGAAGTTAGATAAAAATAAAATTCCAGTTGAACTTATGTTTTTGATTAAAAAATATCATTTAGATATGGATAAGATAAATTATCGTAGTATAATGAATAAAATTGCATTGGTAAGTGCTTTTGATATAGCTTTTATTGCTGTATTCGTGATGAGATTTATTAAAAATATTTATCTTTCAATTTTAATTGGAGGAGTATTATTTATACCACTTATTCTAATTACTTATAGTTTTATAGGAATTTATTATAAAAAGAAAGGATTGATAAAAAATGGAAACCAAAAAAATTGAAAAAAAATGGCAAAAGTATTGGAAAGAAAATCATACATTTGAAGCTTTAAATAATAGTACAAAGGAAAAATACTATGTTTTAGTAGAATTTCCATATCCAAGTGGAGCTGGGCTTCATGTTGGTCATGTAAGAAGTTATGCTTCTCTTGATGCAGTTGCGAGAAAAAAACGAATGGAGGGGTATAATGTTTTATTCCCAATGGGTTGGGATGCTTTTGGTTTGCCTGCTGAAGAATATGCTATAAAAAATCATGTTCATCCAAGTGTAGCAGTTAAAGAAAATATTAAAACATTTAAAGCTCAACTAGAAAGTTTAGGATTATCTTTTGATTGGAGTCGAGAAATAGCAACGACGGATCCTAAATATTATAAATGGACACAGTGGCAATTCTTAAAATTCTATGAAGCTGGTCTTGCTTATAAGGATAAAAGGACAATTAATTGGTGTCCAAATTGTAAAATTGGTCTTGCTAATGAAGAAGTTGAGGGTGGCTGTTGTGAAAGATGTGGTAGTCCGATTGTTCATAAAGAAAAAGAACAATGGATGTTAGGAATGAAAGAATATGCTGAAAAATTACTTAATGGTTTAGAAGATACAGAGTTTCAAGAAAAAACAAAACTTGCTCAAATTAACTGGATTGGTAAATCAACAGGAGCTGAAATTGATTTCTTAATTGATGATACTGATGAAAAGTTACGAGTTTATACAACAAGACCTGATACTATCTTCGGAGTAACTTTCATGGTTATTGCTCCAGAACATCCAATTTTAAAAAAACTTGAAACACGAATTTTAAATATGGAGGAAATTAAAACCTATCAAGAGTTTGCCAGTCATAAGAGTGAAATGGAAAGAACTCAGCTTAATAAAGATAAAACGGGAGTTAAAATTTTAGGTTTTTATGCTATTAACCCTATTACTAAAAATAAAATACCTATTTATATTTCTGATTATGTTATGATGAATTATGGGACAGGTGCGATTATGGCTGTTCCAGCTCATGATGATAGAGACTATGAATTTGCCAAGAAATTTGGAATTGATATTATAGAAGTTATCAAAGGGGGAAATATTAAAGAGGGACCATATGTTGGTGATGGGGAAATGATTAATTCAGGCTTTTTAAATGGTATTACGAAGAAAACAGAAGCTATTAAGAAAATGATAGATTACTTAGAACAAGAAGGAATTGGTCATGCTTCCGTTAAATATCGTTTACAAGATTGGGTTTTTTCACGTCAAAGATTTTGGGGCGAGCCTATTCCTATGATTAAATGTGATAAGTGTGGTTGGGTTCCTGTTCCTTATGAAGATTTACCAGTTAAACTTCCAAATGTTGCTTCCTATGAACCTACCGAAAATGGGGAAAGTCCCCTAGCCTCTATTCCCGAATTTGTGAATACCACTTGTCCTAAATGTTTAGGACCTGCTAAAAGAGAAACGGATACAATGCCTAACTGGGCTGGCTCTAGTTGGTATTTCTTGCGTTATATGGATCCTCATAATGATAAAGAATTTGTATCACGTGATGCGTTAAATTATTTTGGTAAAGTTGATTGGTACAACGGTGGTATGGAACACGCAACAAGACACTTACTTTATGCAAGATTTTGGAATAATTTTCTTTATGATCAAGGTTTAGTTCCTA
>CAYTGK010000124.1:0-3186 GCA_964437305.1 uncultured Muribaculaceae bacterium | reverse complement strand
AAAAAGGAGGAATAAATTATGTGTAATAATACTTCATCTTATGCAATTGTTTTAGTTTTATTTATTTTATTAGTAATTATTCTAGGTAATTATATATAATAGAAGGGGGAAAATTATGAATTGTCAATCTAATGAAACAGTTACTTCTTGTAGTAGAAGTGATAATGGTTTTTTAATTATCGTAGTACTTTATATTTTACTTGCTATAATTTTAGGAAGTAGATATAGAAACTACTAAAATGATAAGACAGATAGCTAATTTAGTTATTTGTCTTTTTCTTAATTATTTAATTAAACAATAAATGTTTTATTTATTCTCAATGCTTTTTTTAACAAAAGAATCAAAAAGTGGGTGAGGTTTTGTTGGACGAGACTTAAATTCAGGATGAAATTGACAAGCAATAAAGTGATTATGTTTTGGAATTTCAATTATTTCTACTAAATTAGCTTCTTCATTAATACCAGAGAAAACCATACCATGTTGTTCTAAAATATCTTTATATTTATTATTAAATTCATAACGATGTCGATGTCTTTCTTTTATTAATTCACATTTATAATCATTATATGCAAGAGTTCCTTTTTTAAGTTTACAATTATAATTTCCAAGTCTTAAAGTACCTCCCATATTAATAATTGATTTTTGATCACTCATTAAATCTATAATAGGATTTTTACATAAAGGATTAAATTCTGTAGAATTGGCATCTTCTATTTGACAAACATTTCTAGCAAATTCAATGACAGCTAGTTGCATACCAAGACAAATTCCTAAGAAAGGTATATTATTAACCCGAGCATAGTTAATAGCTTTAATTTTACCTTCAATACCCCGATTTCCAAATCCACCTGGAACTAATATTCCTTTAGTATTTTTAAATATTTCTTTTAAATTAACATTATCTTTCTCTAAAGATTCGGAATTTATATAATTAATATTAATCTTTGTATGATATTTATAACCAGCGTGTCTTAAACTTTCAGCAACTGAAATATAGGCATCATGTAATTCAACATATTTACCAACTAAGGCAATTTCAATTTCATTATCTAAATTATCCATAACATTAATTAAATTTTCTAAATATGTTAAATTAGCTTTTTTGGGTTTTAATTCAAATTGTTTTAAAATAAGTTCATCAATATATTGCTTATGTAAATTAATTGGTACTTCATAGATATTTTTAACATCAACACAATCAATTATGTTTTCTTTGGGAATAGAACAAAATAAACTTAATTTTTCTTTAATTCCTGGACTGGTTGCAAAAGGAGTTCTACAAACTAAGAAATTAGGTCTTATACCCATATTTTGTAAATTTTTAACACTATTTTGAGTAGGTTTTGTTTTTAATTCATTACTACCTATAATAAAAGGAATTAAAGTAATGTGAACAAAGGCAGTTTCTTTAGACCCTTTTTCATATTGAATTTGTCTTAAAGCTTCAATAAAGGCTTGAGATTCAATATCTCCAACAGTCCCTCCAATTTCTGTAATAACAATATCAGCATTTGAAGTTAATCCAGCTTCATAAACTTTATTTTTTATTTCATTCGTGATATGAGGAACTAATTGAACAGTTGCTCCTAAGTAATCACCATGTCGTTCTTTTTCAATAACCGAAGAATATATCTTTCCACTTGTAATATTTGATGTATAATTTAATTCTTCATCAATAAATCTTTCATAATGACCTAAATCAAGATCGGTTTCACATCCATCATAAGTTACAAATACTTCACCATGTTGAATAGGATTCATTGTACCTGGATCAACATTAAAATAAGGATCAAACTTTTGCATGAATACTTTATAACCACGACTTTTTAATAAAAGTGCAAGACTTGCTGCTGTTATTCCTTTTCCAAGACCTGAAACAACTCCTCCTGTTACAAATACATATTTTGTCATAAAAAAAACACCTCCATGAGAGTTGGGGCTCTTAAACATTATAACCTTTTTAAAAAAAATGTTCAAGTAATATTTTAAAACCAATTATAATTAAAACTATCCCACCTATTATTTGAGCTTGCTTTTCAAATTTATTACCAATTATTTTTCCTAGATTAACACCAATTAAAGAGAATATAAAAGCTGCTAATCCAATTGAAAAAATAGCAAATTTTAAATTTACTTCAAAAAATGAAAAAGTGATACCAATAGCCATTGCATCAATACTAGTTGCAAAACTTAAAAATATTAATTCTCCAATACTAAGACCTGGTTTAACTTTTTCATCATGATAAGCATCATGTAGCATATTAAAACCAATTACAAGTAATAAAATAAAAGCAATAATATGATTGAAATCAATCAAAGCATTACTTAACTTAGAACCTAAAAAATATCCAATTAAAGGCATTATCATTTGAAATAAACTAAATGATATAGCAATAATTAAACTATTTCTTTTAAATTTATATTTCATGGTTAAACCTTTGCAAATACTAACAGAAAAAGCATCCATGGCAAGTGCAATACTAATTAATATAATTTCATAATTTTTCATAGGCTATCTATTTAATTATATAGGAAAAATGCTTAAAAATTCCTAGTTGATTTACAAAATTATCTATAAAGATTAAACATTTAATATATATTAGATTTAATTATAAATGATTAATAAAGAATATTTATTGCTATTAAAAATAATTTATTATATAATTAATTTATTAAATGGAGGAGAAATTATGGAAGAATTTAATTATACACCAAAAGGTACGTGTTCAACTAATATTAAATTAGTTATAGATAATGATATTTTAAAAGATATTGAAGTTACAAATGGTTGTCCTGGTAATTTACAAGGAATTAGAAGTTTAATTCGGGGAATGAAATTGACAGAGATTGTTTCTAAATTAGAAGGAATTGATTGTAGAGGCAGAGGCACTTCTTGTCCAGATCAAATAGCAAATGCTATCAAAGAGTATTTAGGAGCAACAGTTAAATGAAAATAATATTAGCTTCAAAATCACCTAGAAGATGTGAGTTATTAAAAAAAATAGGATATAATTTTGAAGTATTAGTAAGTAATACCAAAGAAATTCAAGATAAAAATTTAACTCCTCTTGAAAATTGTTTTAATATAAGTTATCAAAAAGGAATGAATGTATTAAAGAAAACAAAAGGTGATAGAATTATTATTAGTTCAGATACGATTGTTGTTAAAGATAATGAAATTTTAG
>CAYTGK010000123.1:0-3199 GCA_964437305.1 uncultured Muribaculaceae bacterium | reverse complement strand
TATTAATTCCTGCTTATAATCCAAGTAAAAAATTATTACAATTACTTGATGAATTAACCGAAGCTAATTTTGAAAAAATTATTGTTGTTAACGGTGGAAGTAAGGAAAATAAAAAAATATTTGAAAAAGTTCGAGAATATAAAAATGTAGTTTTATTAGAATATAAAGAAAATAAAGGTAAAGGTTATGCTTTAAAATATGGAATAAATTATTATTTAGAAAATTTTACTAAAGAATATAAAGGAATTGTAACATGTGATGCTGATTTACAGCATTCCGTTGAAGATATCACTAATGTTGCTTTAAAACTTTTAGGTAATCAAGACAGTTTGATACTAGGATATCGTGATTTTAATTTAAAACAAGTTCCTTTTGCTAGTAAATTTGGAAATAAATTAACTTCATTTTTATTTAAATATTTATATGGTAAAACTATAAAAGATACTCAAACAGGATTAAGAGCTATTCCTAATCGTTATTTAAATTTAAGTTTAGAAGCAAGTGGTAATAAATTTGATTATGAAATGAATATTTTAATTAAATTTGTTAAGGAAAAAATTAATATTGTGGAAGTTCCTATTTCTACTATATATTTTAAAAAAAGCGAATCAAAATTTAATCGAATAAGCGATTCTATTTTAATTTATCGTGCTTTATTAAATGAATTTATTAAATGTGGACTTACAAGTTTATGTGCAGCTGTTATTGACTTAATCGTTTTTACTTTTTTTATTAATACATTTAATACACTTGATAATAATTTAGCTATTATTTTAGGAACAATAATTGCAAGAATAATTTCAGCTTTCATTAATTTTAATTTAACAAAGTATTTTGTTTTTGATAGTCATGAAAAAAGTGAAAAAATGCTTGTTAAATTTTATTTACATAATGCTTGTAATATGGTTGCATCAGCTTTATTGGTAATGTTTTTCCATCATTTATTACCAATGATACATGAATCGTATTTAAAAATGCTTGTTGATATTATAATTTATTTAATAGGATATAAAATTCAAAAACATTGGATTTTTAAAGCTTAAATGAATAAAAAATCTTCTTTTTAGCAAGATAGATATGAAAGGAGATTTTATTTTGGCAAAACATAAAGTAGAAATTACAGGTGTTAATACAAATGAATTAGTAGTTTTAACAAGTAAAGAAACAGATGAACTATTTAGAAAACTTCGAAACGGAGATAAGAATGCTAAAGAACAATTAATAAATGGAAATTTAAAATTAGTACTTTCAATTTTGAAAAAATATGTTGGAAGATGTGATAATTTAGATGATTTATTTCAAGTAGGAGTTATTGGTCTTACAAAAGCTATTGATAATTTTAATATTGATTTAGGTCTTAAGTTATCTACTTATGCTATTCCGATGATAAGTGGGGAAATAAGGCGTTATTTAAGAGATAATAGTTTGCTTCGAGTAAGTAGGAGTGTTAAAGATTTAGCTTATAAAGCAATAGCTAAAAGAGATGAACTAACTAATACGTTAGGTTATGTTCCAAGTTATGAAATGATAGCCCAAGAATTAGGAGAAAGCGAACTTGATGTTTTAACAAGTATTGAAGCTTTATCAGATCCAGTTAGTATTTTTGAACCTATTTATAATGATGGAGGAGATACTATTTATTTATATGAACAATTAGAAGATAAGAGTGATGATGCTGATCTTGAAACTAAACTAGCTTTAAAAAAAGCTATTAATGATTTATCTTATCGGGAAAGAAGTATTTTAGATAAGCGTTATATGATTGGAAAAACTCAAATGGAAATTGCAAGTGAGCTTGGTATTAGTCAAGCTCAAGTATCAAGATTAGAAAAGAATGCTATTAAGACTTTAAAGAAAGTATTAAAATAAGTAAGTCAAAAAACTTACTTATTTTATATTTCACGATATAAATTTTTATTTTTATATGGATCTTTAGGATCAATTTTATCAGTAAATAAAATTCCATCTAAATGATCTAATTCATGCTGAAAAGCAATTGCTAATTCTTCACGAGCTCTAATCCTTATTTTATTACCATTTTCATCATAGCCTTCGACAGTTATTCTTGCATATCTAGGAACAATTCCAGATACATTTCGATTAACAGATAAACACCCTTCACCCTCACCAACATAAATCATTTCTTCTGAGTTACTTACTAATTTTGGATTAAAAATAACATAATTATCAAACTGACCTTCTTCATACTCATGAACAATGACAAAAAAACGTTCTTTAATTCCAAGTTGAATAGCTGCAAGTCCCATTCCAGGTCTTAAATCATATTTTTGAGCTAATTCTTCAATTTGACTGTTCGTTAAAAGTTCAATCATATCTTTTATTAATTTTTTACGTTCTTTACTAATTGGAAAGGTAACTTCTTTACTTTTTTCATGTAAAATTTTATGTTTTTCATCTAATATATCACTCATTTTTAACATAATTTACCACCACATATGGATATTTTAACATAAATTACTTAAAATGTAAATAAAAAGGAAGATTTTATCTTCCCCATCTAGTACCAATAATTATAACTAATAGAATGAATAGAACGATTATAATAGCATAATTAGAGTTATTATTGTAACCATAATTTGGATAGATATAACCTACGTTTCCTCCACAGCCACAGCCTGAGTTACCGTATCCGTATCCATAGTTTGGATAACCACCGTAATACATAATATTACCTCCTTTATTATCTACAATAGTTTATGTAGTTAATAAAAAAATGCTATTATGGATGACTAGAATTATTTGATAATTCAATAATTAAATCCATATTATCATCTATAGCTACTTTATTTTTATGGAGTTCTGAACATTTTTCACATTTATAAATTATTTTATAAGTATCTTTATATTTTTCAATTCCAATTGGTTTCATTAAGCCAAGGCAAGTGTTACTTCTATCACCAGGATTAATATCAATATGTTTAGAATAAAGACAATTTGGACAATGATCTCTAGCTGTATAATTTAATTTTTTGACTTCAAAGTGACAATGTTCACAGATAAAATCTTCATCAATCATATTAAATTTTTTCATATTACATCACATATCAATTATATAATTTCAAAAAATAAAAGTAAATAAAAGTAATTTAAAATTATCAATTTGACGTAAAATTATGAAATAAATAGGAGAAAATTTCAAAAAAAGAAAAATATAATAATATTTTATGTTAAAATACAA
>CAYTGK010000122.1:0-3231 GCA_964437305.1 uncultured Muribaculaceae bacterium | reverse complement strand
AAATAAATAAACAAACAAGAGATACAACAGTTAGCGAAATAAATGAATATTTAGATTATTTAGAAAATTCAGGTACTTTAAAACATACTGGAGATGAACAAATATCTCAAAGTGTAATAGAGAAATATTTAAAACCAGGAATGGAATTAACCCCAGAAACAATGGCAGATATTTATTCACAAATGGTACAAAATGGTGAAACATATGAAAGTGGTATGTTAATAGGTGATTCTACTAATGGAATATTTGATGTTGTAAATGAACTTGTTATGGGAAATGTAAATGAAACAGAGCAACAATTAAATGGACATAATGCACAAAATGGTACGGTGGAAAGTAGTGAAGTAGATTTTGATGTTAATCAAGATGGGGATATAGAATTATTGACACCAGATGATTCTCAAACAGATTCAACTCTTGATGGTCGTGAAAATTCTCCGACTTCGAAAGGGGTAAAACATTCAATACCGTTATCGGATATTAAGATTAAAACAATTGAAAAAGCTATAGCTGAAATGAAAGCTAAATATCCTAGTGATTATGAGGCTTATATAGCAGACTTTATTGAAACTGGTAGTTATAATAGAATAACAAGTGGTCGCCAACCTGACTTATATAATCCAAGACAAACCTTTAAAGATAATAATATAACTTCTGAAGATGTGTTAGCATATATAGTAAGTAAATCTGAAATAATTGAAAAAGCTATAGCTGAAATGAAAATTAAATATCCTAGTAATTATGAAGCTTATATAGCAGATTTTATTAAAACTGGTAGTTATAATAGAATAACAAGTGGTCGCCGACCTAACTTATATAATCCAAGACAAACCTTTGTAGAGAATAATATAACTTCAGCTGATGTAACACTTTATTATAAAATGTCTTCATATTTACCAAATTTGAAAAGCAAATTCAACTCTTTTAATATAAACAAACAACAAACAGCAAATTTATGGCAAGGAAGAAGCAATTTTTTCCGAAATTTACAATCATCTGCTGGAAATACAATGGGAGTTGACCAAGGTGGCATTCAAAGTTTATGTATTTTTGAGTTAAATGGACAATTATATACTTATAGAGAAGCGAGAAAAATTGTTAATAAGAATAAAGAAAATGGCACTCCACTACCTGATTTTAAAAAGAAAGGAACAGATGAATATTTTGCTTTAAGAAATTTATTAAAAAATAAAGGATTTACTGATATTCAAGCATCTGTAATTTTATCAAGTATTGATGATGCTGGTGCATGTAGTTATGCATCAGAAGCAAACATTATATTTAGTAATTTTGCTAACAAACCAGAGTTATTTGAAAAAGTATTTGGTTTTCCAATGTATGTTAATAGAAATGGCAAAAGGGTACTTAATTCAAATAGATTATTACTTGATATGTATGTTTTTCTAAATGATACTGCTAATGGGGGAAGGTTATTTACTAGAAATAGTAATGGCACTTGGTCTACTAATTGTGGAACAGTAATTGATGTCTTTGGACGACAATTATTAGATACTAAATATCAAATATATTTATCAAGTTCAAAGGGCAATAATAATAATGCTATATCTAGTTATTATAACTCTAAAGGATTAAATTGGAATGCAGATATATTGTTTAATAATTGCAATTGGGATAGACAATATATTCCTACACAAAATTTTAATCAACTTCTTCAACAAGTTAATGAAGCAGTTAAGGCTGGAAAAAATATAAAACTTGGTATATACGCTGATGGTAATGAAATTAGAATGTTAAATTCAGATCCTAATGAAACAACATCAACTAAGCGTTGGGATGAAGATGGAGGACATTCTATGTTTGTTATTGATATGAATAATGAAGGTTTTGTGGTAAGTTCATGGGGAAAAGAATTTTTAATTCCTTATAGTGATTTAAAAAATGGTGGAAAATTTGTCATATCAGCAGAAGAAGTAAATATTGGTGGACAAACATTTTCTAGATACAATAACAATTTATTTGGTAAATTTGAGAGTCAAGCGACAGAATCATCTTCTGATGTATCTCAAACAGATTTTGGTATTGATACTGAAGATGAAATAGAAATTTTAGGAGATGGAACATCATCAGTTAGAGAAGAAGATATAAATGAAGGTTTGGCTCATGCACTTAAAGTCTTAAATGATTGGGGTAAAAATAGTGAATATGGTGAAAAAGTGTTGCGTAGATATGCAGAAACAGGTAGTGTATATATAACAGAAGGTAAGGGTGCAGGAAGGCCATATATAACAAGTAATGAAGGTGTTAGAGATTTTATAGAAAAATTAGATCCAAAAACCGTTGCCGCTTATTTAGATACAATTTCAGATTCTAGTGATACAAATAATATAGAACAGACCGAACCTAAAGGAAATGGAGAAAATCAACAAAATGTATCAAAGCTTCAGGCATCTGATATGATGACATCAGAAAGGTATCAACAAATAGAGCTTAAAGTAAGACAAGAAATGGAAAAATATATTCCTAACTGTAATGAAGTTTTAACAAAGGATGAAATAACAAATTTAGCAAATTTAATTAAAAAATATCAAAACGAAGAAGAATTAGAAGATTTTGCATTTAAAAAATCATTCGCAGAAAATTCGAGTGGAGTTGACTATTCTGGTGAGTGGGAACGATCTATGAGGAGATTATCTGATTGTCAAAAGGAAATAGATAAGGAAGTAGCAAGGTTGAAAGGAATTGTTACAACTAGACAATCTGAAGAGTTATCTACGTCAAATTCTAGTGATACGAATAATATAGAACAGACCGAACCTAAAGGAAATGGAGAAAATCAACAAAATGTATCAAAGCTTCAGGCATCTGATATGATGACATCAGAAAGGTATCAACAAATAGAGCTTAAAGTAAGACAAGAAATGGAAAAATATATTCCTAACTGTAATGAAGTTTTAACAAAGGATGAAATAACAAATTTAGCAAATTTAATTAAAAAATATCAAAACGAAGAAGAATTAGAAGATTTTGCATTTAAAAAATCATTCGCAGAAAATTCGAGTGGAGTTGACTATTCTGGTGAGTGGGAACGATCTATGAGGAGATTATCTGATTGTCAAAAGGAAATAGATAAGGAAGTAGCAAGATTGAAAGGAGTTGTTGCAAATAGACAGGTTGAGCAAACACAGGCTAGTACAATGGGAGTTGCTCCTCAGAATAATAATCAAGCATTGGAGCCAGAAATATCTCATGGATCAGAAGAAGAAATTATAG
>CAYTGK010000121.1:0-3279 GCA_964437305.1 uncultured Muribaculaceae bacterium | reverse complement strand
GGTAATATAACAATTAAATCAGTATGGAAATGGTTAAGAAGTGAAAAAGGTAAACGTTATTCTTTCGTGATTTTTTATGTTATCTTCTTTATCTTTTTATTTGTTTTTCTATCAACTCCTGCTCCTGATAATAAAGAAGAAACTAATAAAGGTGAAGAAGAAACTAGTAGTTTACCATTTAAGACTTTACAGTTAGAAAATGAAGATTATAAATTTACATATCAAGAAATTATTAATGAGACTCCTATAGTTTATCAAGGTGAGAAAAAAGACAATACTATCTCTCTAACTTCTGAAGATAATACTTATAATTATACTTATCAAGATGGGGAATTATTATTTCAAGGAGAATCAAATTCCTTAACCTATTATAAATTGTTAGATATATATGAAATAAAAAAATTAATCAAAGATGCAACTTTCATTAGTAAGGTTGAATATCCTGATAAACAAGTTGATTTTAATTATGAAATAGCTAGTAATCATTTACAAGAAATATTTGCAAGTGAAGATGAAAAAGATACAACTAATAAAATTGTTGTTAGTTGTAATAAAGATTTAGAAGTTTTGAAAATAACTTTTGATATTTATAATTATTTTAAAGAAATAAATAAAGAAGATACTGATACAAAATCTTATCTAATTGAAATAACTTATGGGGGAGAATATGAAAAAGATAATACTAATTGATGGGAATAATTTATTATATAGAAGTTATTATGCCACTGCTTATAGTGGAAGTCTTCTTAAAAATTCTAAAGGATTTCCAACTAATGCTTTGTATGGTTTAATTAATATGCTTAATAAAATTATAAGTGAAGAAGCACCAACTCATATCATGATTGCATTTGATAAAGGGAAAACTTTTAGACATGACAAGTATAAAGTTTATAAAGCAGGGAGAAGTGAAACTCCTGAAGAGCTTAAAAAACAATTTAGTGTTGCTTATGAAGTTGCAACTGCGATGGGAATTAAGCATTATGAAATTGATAATTATGAAGCTGATGATATAATTGGAACATTTGCTTCATTTGTTGATAAAATTCCAGATGCTTATGGGTTAATTGTTAGTAGTGATAAAGATCTTTTACAATTAATTACGGATAAAGTATGTGTTAAACTTTTAAAAACAAATGATTATATCATGATGACTAAGGAAAAATTTAATGAAGTATATGGTATTTCTGATCCTAAAAAAATGGTTGATTTAAAATCTTTAATGGGGGATGCAAGTGATAATATTCCTGGAGTTAAAGGTATTGGTGAGAAAACGGCTATTTCCTTAATTCAAAAGTATGGAAGTCTTGACGGAGTATATGAAAACTTAGATGATATAACAGGGAAAACTCGGGAAAAACTAATCAATGATAAAGAAAATGCTTATATGAGTTATGATATAGCTACAATTTATAAAGAAGTTCCTCTTAATCTTGATTTAGATGATATTAAATATTTAGGAATTAATAAAACGGATTATGAAGATATTTTAACTGAGTTAGAATTTTATTCTTTACTTAAAAAGTTAAATCTTGAGACTGATAATAAGCCTAAAGAAGTAAGTTTTACAGTTGTTAAGAGTTTAGATGAAGTTAGGTTAGAAGAACCTTATGGTATTTATTTAGAAACGTTAGGCTATAATTATCACACAGATACCCCACTTGGAGTAAGTGTTCATGATAAGAATAATAGTTATTATATTCCTTTTGAATTATTAAAAGATAGTAATATTTTTCAAGATGGTAAACAAAAATATACTTATGATTTGAAAAAGTTAGTTTATGTTTTTGATAAGTTTCAAGTTCAAATTGATAAAAAAATGGAAGATATCATGTTAATTAGTTATCTTTTAAATAAAAATATTAAAACAGATATTGCTTATCTTGCTAATAGCTGTGGTTATGATATTAAGTTTTATGATAAGATATATGGAAGTGAAATAACTTATAAATATCCAAAAGATGATTCATATATTAAAGAAGTTGTAAAGAAATCAATATTTATTTATAATGAATATCAAACTTTATATGAAGAATTACAAAAAGAAGATATGGTTACTCTTTATCATGATTTAGAACTTCCTTTAAGTTATGTACTTACAAAAATGGAAGAAAATGGTTTTTTAGTTGATATTGATTATTTAAAAAGTATGGGAGAAGATTTAGATAAAAGTTTAGCAGAGTTATCTAATGAAATTTATCAAGAAGCGGGTGTTACTTTTAATATTTTATCTCCAAAACAATTAGCTGATGTTTTATTTAATACGATGCAAATTCCTTATCCTAAGAAAACTAAAGATGGTGCCTATTCAACAAGTAAAGATATTTTAGATAAACTTAAGAATCGTTATAAGATTGTTAATTTAATTCTTGAGTATCGAGCAATTGCAAAAATGAAATCAAATTATGTAGTTGGAATACTCAATGAAGTTTTAGATGATGGGAAAATTCATACAATTTATAATCAAACTTTAACAAGAACTGGTCGTCTTTCAAGTGAAAGACCTAATCTTCAAAATATTCCAATTAGAGATGAACAAGGAAAATTAACCCGAAAAGCCTTTATTCCAAGTCCTGGTTATAAAATTGCTTCGTTTGATTATTCTCAGATTGAACTCCGAGTATTTGCTCATATGGCTAATGCTCAAGATATGATTAATGCTTTTAAAAGTGGAATAGATATTCATACCAAAACAGCTAGTCAAATATTTAATGTTCCAGTTGATGAAGTTACTAAAGATATGCGAAGAAAAGCGAAAGCCGTTAATTTTGGAATTATCTATGGAATATCTAGTTTTGGTTTATCCGAAGATTTAGGTATTAATATAGATGAAGCTAAGACATTTATTGATAATTATTTAAATACTTTTCCAGGTATTAAAGATTATATGGATTCTTTAGTATTAGAGGCCTATAAAACTGGTTATGTAAAAACATTGATGAATCGTAAAAGAATAATTGATGAGATTAATAATAAGAATTATATAATTAGACAAAGTGGAGAGAGAATGGCTTTAAATACTCCAATTCAAGGAACAGCAGCTGATATTTTGAAAAAAGCAATGGTTGAAATTGATAGAGAAATGGAAAATAAAAAATTAAAAAGTAAAATGCTTGTTCAAGTTCATGATGAACTTGTCTTTGAAGTTTTTGAAGATGAAATTGAAACTTTAAGGGAATTAGTAACAAGAATAATGACTTCAACTTATAAATTAAATGTTCCTCTTGAAGTTGATTATGAAATCGGTGATAATTGGTATGATGCCAAATGATAAAAAAATAA
>CAYTGK010000120.1:0-3351 GCA_964437305.1 uncultured Muribaculaceae bacterium | reverse complement strand
GCTTTATATGGAGTAGAATGTACGATTACACCTGGTGAAGAAAATGCAATATATAAATGCCAGGGATAGGTGATAATAGATGAATATAATTGTTACGAATCAAAATAAGAATTTAATATATGGTGCTAATATTGAAATAATGAAAGAATTAAACGGTGTATTTCAGGTATCAGAAATTGCTAACAGTTTTAATTCTATTTTTTATAAAAAATTAATTATTGATGCAACAGCACTTGATAAATTTCCAAAAGAAGATGTATTGAGGGAACTAGCTAATACTTTTGATACAGAAAAGTTAATTTTATTCTTACCACCTAATGATCCACCTCCTAAAAAATTTTTAGCTTTTTTAGTTAGTCTTAATATTTATAATTTTACGGATAATATTAAAGGATTACAAGAATTAGTTACTAAAAGTAATACGTATGATGATGTTAAAGAATATGCTGTTCCTAATACTCCTCCAAAAAGAGAAATATCATATAATGATTTTAATGATTCTAGTATATCATTTGATAATAGGCAAGTTATACTTGGTATAAAAAATGTTACTAAAGATGCTGGTAGTACTTCTCTTACATATATGCTAAAAAAGAATTTACAAGAAGTTTATAAAAAGCAAGTAATAGCTGTTGAAATTGATAAACGTGATTTTATTTTTTATAACGATAGAAATATGTATTCAATTTCTAATTTAAAATTAGGTGAATTTTTTGCTACTATGAATAAAACAGAAATAATCTTGGTTGATTTAGCTGATAGTAACAAAATGGATTTTTGTACAGATATTATTTATTTAATAGAGCCATCGTTATATAGAATAAATCAATTAATGATGGGAAATAGGACGGTTTTTAGTATGTTAAAGGGGAAAAAAGTTATTTTAAGTAAGAGTTTATTAAATAATGATGATATTAATACTTTTGCTCGTGAAGCTGGTATTAGTCTTTATTTTAATTTACCACCTTTAAATGACCGATTAGTTAATCCAATATTAAACGATTTATTATCTAAACTAGGGTTAATTGAGATTCAAAATGCTAGTAATCAAGGTAAAGTTAAAAAAGGGTTTTTTGCTTTTTTTAAATAATACTTGAAATTTATCTAAAATTATGGTATTTTATTATAAATGAAAGGGATGATATACATAGATGAAAATAGTTTTATTGGTAATATCTATTTTATTAATTATAATTGTTTTACTTCAAAGTGGTAAAGCTGAACCAGCTAGTCAAATTATAAGTGGTGGTTCAATGGATTTATTTAATAAAAGAAAAGAACGAGGAAGTGAGCTGTTAATAAGTAGAGTTACTTTATTTCTTGGAATAGCTTTCTTTGTAATTAGTTTAATAATGGAATTTATGTAAAAAAGATAGCTGACTATCTTTTTTTTGATAAAATTTTAATTAAATCAATTTCTCCAATAATAGAAGAATCATCATTTATAAAATTAGCTCCTCCGTTACCTATAACTGTAAAATCACTAGTTTTAAGCAAATTATGCTCTTCAGTGTTTTTATTTTGCAAAAAACTTTGGCTAGTAGTTTCTTTAGATTTTGGTAGTTGACCTGAGATTATTAAATCTAAAGTTTTGAAAAAATCAAGTTCTAATTTTAATAAATTTTTATGTCTATTAGTTAAGAAAATTTTAAAATTATTATTATTTAGTGTACTTTCAATTGTAGCAATAAATTTTAAAATATCTTCTTTTAATTTACCATTAGATGTCATGCTATATAATGAGGGAGGACGTGTATAACCAATAAGTGAAAGATTATCAATATTTTCGACTTTATTGTTTAAAACATTAATTCCCTGTTGCTCATAAAAATCTTTTAAATAACATTCATCAATCATTTTATTACCATTTGTCTTATAATCTATTTCTCCAAATACTATATAAACTTTTGCAATTGAAATTAGTAATCTTAAGAAATGTGAAATATTATGCTTAAACTTATCATCTTCTAAATAATAATAAGGAAATAAATTACCAAGTAAAAAAACATATTCTGGATAAGTATCATAAATACCTAAAAATAAATCATTTAATTCACTTATTGTTGCATCTATTTGTAAGTTTAAGTCGCTTAAGGTTGCTATTTTGTGATCCCCTTTGATTTTACTAGTTTCTTTAGCATAAGTTTTATATATATATTCCATAATTGCCTCCATTTTTAAAAGGAGTATTACTCCTTATTACTCATTAAATTATTCATTGTATTTTCATAGTAAACATTTAAATCTTCATCATTAATTTTAAATCCATATTTTTCACGAATAGCTTGTAACCCTTTATATTGAAGTTTAGAATCACTTGCTAGTTTTTCATCTCTTAAAGTTTCAATAATATAAGTTTTAACTTCTTCAAGTTTTGGTTTAGTTTTTTCAGCTTCTTTATAAAATATTTCATAACCATATTCTGTTTCAATTACCTCAGAGTATTCAGAAACTTTAATGTTTTCATAAGCTTGTCTAGTAACATCATCTAATTGATTAGGACTAAAAGTTCCCATTTTTCCACCATCATCTTTAGTTTTGGCATCCTCAGAATATTCTTTAGCAACATCGGCAAAGCTTGTTCCACTCTTAATCTTTTGTAAAGCTTCATCAGCTTTCTTTTTAGCTTCTTCCTTAGTAGTTCGTTTTTCTTCGTCAGTCATTGAATCAGTTGTATTAACTTCAATTAAAATATGACTTCCAGTAATATCTCCCATAATCTTTTGCTCATAATATTTTTCAATTTCCTTATCAGTAATTAAACTTTCTAAATAATCTTCAACTGCTAAATTTCTTTTATAGCTTAAAATAAAATAATCTCGTAATTCATTTTCATCTTTATAACCATAGTTATTTATATATTCTATAAATTCTTCTTCTGTTTTATAATAATTTTTTAAAGAATTAACTTGAATATCAGCATAGTCTTTAATTTCATCAGAATCTGGAAATTCTTTTTCTAAGATTTTTTTATCCATCATATCAATTAAAGTACTAGTACCATATTTATCTTTTAATTCATTATATAAATCAGATGTTTTAATATTTAAGCTTGAATCTTTAAATGAAACTAAAATATCACTTCCTTCCTTTAAAGTAGCATTATTTTTACATCCAACTGCAAGCAATAAAATTGTAAATGCAAAACTCATCTTTACTAATTTTTTCATATTTCCTCCTTTTGCAACATAAATATCATAACAAAATTATTGATAAATTACAATTGTTTTTACATAATTTCTCTTATTTGCCCTCACATTCTTTAAAAAATTCCATAAAATAATGTGAATATATAAAAAAAGGAGGAATAAATTATGTGTAATAATACTTCATCTTATGCAATTGTTTTAG
>CAYTGK010000119.1:0-3396 GCA_964437305.1 uncultured Muribaculaceae bacterium | reverse complement strand
TAAAAATATTTTCATATTTATTAGCAAGAGTATCAAGAATATTTTTTAAAGAATTGGTATCTTCTTCTTGAACTTTTAAAAGTAATAATTTAATATCTTTAACATCCTCAATTTTACTTTCATAACTTGAAATATCAGATACAATAGAATCCATTTTCATCTTTTGATATTTTTTTTCAAAATCTCTTACTTGATTAGCTATCTCTAAATCTTTCATTTTTAGTTCTACAATATCTTTATAGGAATCTATCTTAGGAGATTCAAATTTAATTTTTAAAGTTAATTTTAAATTATCACGTTTAGCCATTAACGTAATATTCTTAGATTTCATAATATTTTTAACTATATTATCATTATAAGGTGCAGCTATTTTTAACATTGCATCTTCAACTTTATCTTTTGTAACTCCACATATTCGATAAGTATTACTTCCTTTATTTTCTAAAGAAGTAATCGCAAATTTTTTAATATCAGCTGTATTTTTAACATGACATCCACCACATAATTCTTTAGAGTCTCCAATCGTTACAAGTCGAACTTTATCTTTATATTTGTCTGTGAATAAAGCCATAACTTCCGATTTATCAACCTTATCATAGTCCATTAAATCGGTTTTTCTTGGATAAGACTTTGCAATATAATCATTGACAAAATCTTCAACTTTAATTAATTGTTCATCACTTATTTTACCACGGTAAGTAAAATCAAATCGCATATAAGAGTCGGCTACATAACTTCCAGCTTGATGAATGTCTTTATCAATTAGAGTTTGAAGTGCAAGTTGTAAAATATGAACTGTTGAATGATTAGCTTCAATATTCAAGCGTCTTTCTTTATCAACTAATAATTCAAATTCATCTCCATTTTCAATTTTCCCACTTAAAACTTTAACCTTATGAATATGTTGACCATTTGGAGCTTTAAAAACATCAAGAACTCTAGCTTTAGCATTAGAGCCAATAATCATACCTGTATCACTTATCTCCCCACCAGCTTCAGCATAAAATGGGGTTTTAGCAAAGACAACATATCCTTCTTTCGTTAAATTATCAACAAACTTATCATCTTTTATTAATTTAATAACTTTACTTTTCAATTCATAAACTTCATAAACAAACTCTGAATTATCTTTAAAACTCAATAATAATTCATTCTGATTTTGCATTGATTCATTTTCTTTACGAGCATTTTTGGATAATTCTTTTTGCTTTTGCATACATTTATCAAAGTCTTCACGACTCGTTGAAAAACCTTTTTCTTCTAAATATTCAAGAGTTAATTCAAACGGAAATCCATAAGTATCATAAAGTTTAAAAGCATCACTACCACTAATCGTATTATCTATTGATTCATCCATAAATTCAGCTAATTTCTTTTCACCATTATCAAGAGTTTTTAAAAATAATTCTTCTTCTTCTTTAATTAAAGATTTAATTAAGTCTTTTTTTTCTTTTAAATAAGGATACACATCTTCCATATTACTAACTACTGAATCAACAAGTTTATACATAAATGTTCCTTTTAAACCTAATTTACGTCCATATCTAACACTTCTTCTTAATAATCTTCTTATAATATACCCTCGACCAACATTATCAAAAGAAGCTCCATCAGCAAGTGAAAATGTTAAAGCTCTAATATGATCAGCCATTACTTTATAAGGCATTGAACCATCATATAAAGTTCCACTTAATTCTTCAATTTGATTAATAATTGGTAAGAATAAGTCTGTATCAAAGTTACTATCAGCATCTTGAAATATACAAGCCCATCTTTCAAGTCCTGCTCCTGTATCAATATTTTTACTAGGAAGTTCTTTATAATCACTTCTTGCTACTCCCTCTTCACTATTAAATTGACTAAAAACATTATTCCAAATTTCTACAAATCTTTCATTATCTTCACCTTTTTTAAAGTGCTCTAAAGCTTTACCATCAGTATCATATTTACATCCTCGATCAAAGAAAATTTCACTATCAGGTCCACAAGGTCCTTCCCCAATCTCCCAGAAATTATCTTCAAGTTTTACAATATGGTCAACTGGTACACCTAAACTTTTCCATTTATTAAAGGTAAATTCATCATCAGGATAGATTGTAAAATAAAGTTTCTCCATTGGTATCGCAAACCAATCTTTACTTGTTAATAGTTCTATTGCAAACTCACAAGCTTCATTTTTAAAATAATCACCAATTGAAAAATTGCCCATCATTTCAAAAAAAGTATGATGACGACGAGTTACTCCTACATTTTCAATATCGTTAGTTCGAATACATTTTTGAATATTGGTAATTCTTCTTGATTCAGGAACAACACTTCCATCAAAATATTTCTTTAAAGGTGTAACACCAGCATTAATCCATAACAAAGAAGCATCATCTTTAGGAATAAGTGAGGCACTAGGAACTATTTTATGGCCTTTACTTACAAAGAAATCTAACCACATCTTACGAATTTCTTTACTTGTCATTTTTCTCATCTTAACATCCCCTATCTTTACACAATTTTAATATTTTTTCTACTACTTCTTCTTGAGTTATATTAGAAGTATCTATTAAAACGGCATCACTTGCTTGTTTTAAAGGACTAACATCACGATGCATATCCCGATAATCTCTTTCTTCAATATCTTTTTTAATATCTTCAAGATTTACATTCATTCCTTTTTCAGTTTGTTCAAGATAACGTCTTTTAGCCCGTTCTTCAACACTAGCTGTTAAATAAATCTTTAAATCGGCATCGGGAAGAACAACTGTTCCAATATCTCTACCATCCATAACAACACTAGTTTTCTTGGCCATTTTCCGTTGAAGTTCAACCATCTTTTCCCGAACTTCGGAATAAACACTAACCTTACTTGCCCCTCGACTAGCTTCTTCTGTTCGAATCGCCGTTGTTACATCTTCCTTATTTAAAAATAATTTAATAATACCAGCATTATTTTCCATCTCAATATTAACATCATTAAGATATCTATCAACATCTTCTTCATTATCTAAAGAAATTCCCTTTTTAAGATAATATAACCCAAATGCTCGATACATTGCTCCTGTATCAATATAAACAAAATTTAAGCGTTTGGCTATCTCTTTGGCAACTGTACTCTTGCCTGCTCCTGCTGGTCCATCAATTGCAATATTAAAATTTTTCATACTCCTCCTTTTAAGAATAAAAGACCAAGCTAGGAGTGAGAATCACCCACGTTACCATCCTACTTTGGTCTTATTTTTTATAACGGTATCCCGAAATCCTAAATAAACAGCCTTTCATATTAGAAATTATTAAGTCACATCAACCCTTAACTTTCTCTAAATTTCTTAATATTACTTCGAATATTTAATAGATTTTAAAAATTACAAGAATAATTCTATCATAAATTTACAAGAAATGCTACTA
>CAYTGK010000118.1:0-3413 GCA_964437305.1 uncultured Muribaculaceae bacterium | reverse complement strand
GGACAAGGGTCATTTCTGCCAATTTTTTCTTTTTTCTTAATAGGTTGTCTTGTATTCCCTTCCCCAGTATCATTTGTTATTTGTTTCTTAACAACTTCTTTTCGTTCGATATTTTGTCTTATCTCTGCTTTTAATAGAAAGATAGTTGTATCTTTATCAATCTTATCAAGCATATTTTCATACAATTCTAAACCTTCCATTGTATAAGCTCTAAGTGGGTCTTCACCACCATAACCACGCATTCGAACAGCTTCTCTTAAATGTGATAAAGTATTAATATTCTCAGTCCAATATTTATCAATAACATTTAAACTAATTGCTTTTTCAAACTCATTAGCAACTTCAATTGGTAAAACACCTAATTTCTTTTCATATTCATCTTTAACTTTATCATAAATAAAGTTAATCATTTCATCAGCATTCTTACCCTCAATATCATTTAATTTAATATCCTTCTTTAATAAATTTTCATTAGTAATATCAAGAATATCTTTTAAATCTTCATCGGCAATCTTATTATCAGTAAAATGCGTATCTACTAAATAAGTAATATAAGATTTCATAGTTTCTAAAACCGTATCATGAATTGAATCATTATCAAGAATTTCATTTCTTCTCTCATAAATATCTTCTCTTTGATTATTCATAACATCATCATATTGTAGTAAAGCTTTACGAGTATCAAAGTTATTTCCTTCAACTTTAGCTTGAGCTGAAGATAAAGCTTTCGTAAATGTTTTACTTCTAATAGCTTGTTCTTCATCAAACCCCATATTTTGAAGTAAACCTTTAATTCGATCCGTTCCAAATCGGACCATTAATTCATCTTCCATTGAAACAAAAAATTGACTTTCACCAGGATCTCCTTGCCGTCCTGACCGACCTCTTAACTGATTATCAATACGCCGTGATTCATGCCTTTCTGTACCAATTACACAAAGTCCACCTAATTTCTTTGTCTCTTCCGTTAACTTAATATCTGTTCCACGACCAGCCATATTTGTCGCAATTGTAACAGCACCTTTTTCGCCTGCTCGAGCAATAATCTCAGCTTCTCTAGCATGGTTCTTCGCATTTAAAACCTCATGTTTTATTCCTTTCTTCGTTAACATACCACTAATTAACTCACTAGTTTCAACGGCAATTGTACCTACTAAAATAGGTTGCCCAGTTTTATGCTTTTCTTCAATAACTTTAACAATTGATTTATATTTACCTTTTAAGTTTGGATAAACTAAATCAGGATAATCAATTCTAGCTACAGGTTTATTAGTTGGAATAGTAATAACATACATATTATAAATATTTCTAAATTCTTCTTCTTCGGTTTTAGCAGTACCCGTCATACCAGATAGCTTTTTATACATTCTAAATAAATTTTGAAACGTAATAGTCGCAACAGTTTTCGTCTCTTGATTTATCTTAACACCTTCTTTAGCTTCAACAGCTTGATGTAAGCCATCACTCCATTGCCGTCCTTTCATAATTCGCCCTGTAAATGGATCAACAATTAAAATTTCCCCATCTTGCACTACATAGTCAACATCTTTTTTCATTGAATAATTAGCTCTTAAAGCTTGATTAATATAATGCACTAATTCAGAATTATTCATATCATATAAATTATCTATCTTAAAAAATTTCTCTGCCTTAGCATTACCAGCATCAGTTAAAGTAACTCCCTTAGTCTTTTCATCATAGATATAATCATCATCATTTTTTAAACCTTTAACAAATTTATCTGCATCTAAATAAAGATTAGCACTTTTTAATTCTCCTCCTGAAATAATTAAAGGCGTTCTAGCTTCATCAATCAAAATGGAATCAACTTCATCAATGATAGCATAATTAAGTCCTCGTCCCACACGATTTTCTTTCCGAACTACCATATTATCTCTTAAGTAATCAAATCCTAACTCATTATTGGTTGTATAAAGAATATCACAATCATATTGGGCTTTCTTCTCACTTGGTGATAATTCTCTTTTATTAATACCAACTGTTAAACCTAAACCTTCATAAATAGGTCCCATCCATTCAGCATTACGAATAGTTAAATATTCATTAACTGTTACAACATGAACTCCATCACCAGTTAAAGCATTTAAATAAGCAGGAAACGTTGTTACCAAAGTTTTACCTTCACCAGTTTTTAACTCAGCAATATTCCCATAATGAATAGCAATTGCACCAACTAATTGCACATAAAAAGCTTTTTCCCCTAATTTACGATAAGCCATTTCTCTAACTGTTGCATAAGCTTCAACTAAAATATCATCAAGTGTTTCACCTTTAGATAATCTTTCTTTAAATTCATCTGTCTTATTTCTTAACTCTTTATCACTCATCTTTTGATATTCTTCATCTAAAGCTACAATTTTATCTGCTAAAGCATTAAATTTTTTTAATTCTTTATATTCATGGTCTAATAATTTTTTAAATACATTCATGTAACATCCTCCTCAATACCTATTATTCTATCAAAAAATAAGCAAAATGAAAAGTATTCGCTTATTTTATCCTCTTATTCTTCTTCTATAACTCCATATCCCCCATCTTTTCGTTTATAGACTACAGCAATTTTTTTAATATCACTATCTTTATACATAAAGAAGTTATGTCCTAATAGTTCCATTTGTAAAATTGCTTCCTCAAGATTCATAGGCTTAATTTCAATTTTCTTTCTCTTAATTTCTTTTTCCAAATCATCATCTGATAAATCAATTATATCATCAGTATTAAATTCTTTAATACCAGTTTTCTCTTTTTTCTTTAACTTGGTTTTATTCTTTCTAATTTGCCTTTCTAATTTACCTATTACAAGGTCAACTGCTGAATAAAAATCTGAACTTTCTTCTTCAGCTCTTAAAATTAAAGTTTTAAGTGGTATAGTAACTTCAACTTTTTGAGAATAACTTCTTACCTTAACATTAACCGTTGCTTTAATATCCTTTTCTAATGTGTACTTATCAAGTTTTGATAATTTTTCCTTTACATAATCTTTCATGGCATCAGTAATCTCTATTTTATTATTACCACGTACTAATACTTCCACAATATCATCTCCTCGTATAATTATAATAACACATTTAAAGAAAAAAAACTATCGTTTTTATGCGATAATTTCTGAATTTACAACTGTAACATTTAAAGCTTGGTATCCTTTAGATGTTTCTAACAAATTAAATTCTACATACTGGCCTTCTTGTAATGTTTTGTAACCTTCTTGGTTAATTGCTGAATAATGCACAAATATATCTTCTTTATCTGTAAATTCAATAAAGCCATAGCCTTTTTCATTGTTGAACCATTTAACTCTACCTCTAACCACTATCAATCTCTCCTTCTTTCATATATTTTTTTGTAAGCTTACTTTTAATACTGCCATGCACGTTATCTATGATATCAAATTT
>CAYTGK010000117.1:0-3472 GCA_964437305.1 uncultured Muribaculaceae bacterium | reverse complement strand
ATTAATTTTTAATTTACATTTTCAAGACAAACACTATAATTTATTTATGATATTCTTCATTATTTAATATTTTATAACTACGATATATTTGTTCTAATAAAATAACTCTAAAAAGTTGATGAGGAAAAGTTAATTTAGAAAAAGAAATTCTTTCATTAACAAAATTTTTAATATCATCATGAACACCATTTGACCCACCAATTATAAAAGTTAAATTACTATTAACATTTCGTATTTTATCTAATTTTTCAGAAAATTCTTTACTATTATACGAATTACCATCTATATCAAGTAAAATATTATAATCATTCTTATTTAATTTAGAAAGAAGTCTATCTCTTTCCACTTCTAAAGATTTTTTTATATCAAAAGTACTATCTGGAAGTTCAATTATTTCTAACTTGGTATATTTAGATATTCTCTTAGAATATTCAAAGATAGCTTCTTTTAAATAATTCTCTTTTATTTTTCCAATACAAATTATTTTTATCATATTAAAACACTCATATCCTCTTCTTGTCTTGCTGCTACTACTAAAACTTTATTATCAATTAACTCTCTAACTGTTTCTAATGCTAATTCTTCTAGGTTATTATGTTCACTTAAATGAATTAAAATTATTTCTTTTGTAGCTTCACCTATTAATTCTTTTAAATAAGTACCAGCCATTTCATTTGATAAATGTCCCTCATCACCTATAATTCGTAGTTTTGTAAGATAAGGATAAGTTCCATTCATAAGCATTTCTGGGTCATGATTACTTTCAATCATATAAAGATTTTTATTATACATATATTTTAAATTTTTTTTACTAATATAACCTGTATCAGTTATATAAACGAGGGAAGTTGAATCTTCAAAAACAAAACCAACAGGAGATGGGGCATCATGTGAAGTATGAATAAATTTAATATGTAAATCATCTATATCTAAATCATCAGAAGTAACTGGTATGATATACTCCATATCAACTAATTTATTAATGGCTTTAACCATTCCACGTGGTATATACACAGGTTTTTGAGTTTTCTTGACTAAAGAAGCAAGCCCAGCTATATGGTCAGTATGATTGTGGGTTATTAAAATAAAATCTATATCATTAGGAGTTAAATTATATTTTTCTAATATCATTTTAGTTTTAGTATAAGAAAAACCAACATCGATTAAAATTTTTTTGGAATCTGTGATTAAAAGAGTTGAATTACCCTTTGAACCACTTCCTAATATAATTACTTGCATTAATAGAACAATAATGGGTTAAGACTCATAACACCATTTGAATAAGGTTTTCCAGGCCATATTTCAAAATGCAAATGGGTTCCTTGTGAATTTCCTGAGTTTCCCATATCTCCTATCGTTTGTCCCATTACAACTCTATCTCCTACTTTAACATATTTAGATAAACTTGCCATATGTAAATACCTCGTATAATAACCATTTTCATGATTAATTTCAACATAATTACCAAAACTATAATGATATCCAACTTCTGTTACTACTCCAGCTTTAGCTGCATAAATGGGTGAGCCATAACCTGTTCCTGATATATCAACCCCATTATGCATTCGACCCCAACGCCAGCCCCAATGACTTGAAATAATATAAGGCATATTCGTTGGCCAACCCCAGTTACCAGCTGAAATAATTGGTCTTTGTTTTCCACCTTTTACAATAACTTCATTGACAACTGGTCTTATTTCTTCATTACTAGAAATTAAAGCTGCCGAAATTTCTCCATTGATTTTTTTTATTTTTTGGGTAACTCTTGTTACTCCATTTACACCTTTTGTTTTGACTGCTTGATAACCTAACATCTTACTATTATCATATACATACTCAGTTTTATAATTAATTGTTTGATCTTCAACTTTATGAACTACCTCTACTGTTGAAAAAACTGGATCTAAAACTCCAACTGTCAATTTTTGACCAGTATAAAGTAAAGCATTAGCAGAGCCTAAAGAAGCATTAGCAATCAAAAGTTCATTAATATTCATCTTATTTTTGGAAGCAACACTTTCTAAAGTATCACCATCTTGAACTGTATAACTTGACATTTTTCCATTTTCTCCAAATAATAAATATTCTGTCAAGTCCTCTTTTGTTGTGTAAATTTTTTCATTAACTGGTAAATAAGCCTCCGTAAAGGTTGTATAAGCATCAATATATAAATTTTCAATTATTTGTCCTGTATCTATAATCTGCTTTTGAGTTTCATTTTCATAATTTTCATATTCTTCTTCTGTTACAAAAGAAAGTAAAACTTTTTTAGCTGCTTCATAATAAATATCTTTATCAAGTATATTAATCTTAACTACTTTTTTAGTTTTATCTTCTTTGCTTTCATCATCTTTTTTTTCATCTGAATCATTGATATACTCTTCAGCATTAGTTTTATCAATCGTTACAACATAACCTTTTATAGTAAAAGGAGTCTTAGTATTTATTTTCTCATAAATATCACTTATAGTCATAATATTTTCTTCATAAGTTACATCTTTAACAACATTAATATCATTTGGAATATAAACATTTTCAACATTATATTTTTCTTTTAATGATTGTTGCTTTTCATTAATATAAGCATATAACTCCGTTTCTGAATTAATTAAACCAATTGATTCTCCTTTTAAATAAACTCGATAAGCTTCAACAGGTGTTTTTTCTTTTGAAAAAACATCATTAGTCTTTAAATAAGTAAGTAAAAGAGCTATAACAAAAGCTATAATTATTCCTAAAATTGGAATATTTTTATTATTTTTTAAAGTTGGTTCTTCTAAATTATTTATCATTTTTTATATCACTTCCTTCTCCTGTAAAATCTAAAAACGTACTTGTATTTCTTTTAAATACTAAGTTTATACCTTTTGTATCACCATTTCTATTTTTTCTAACTAGTAATTCACTTAAACTTGTATTATCATTAGTTCTAGCTTCTTTATGATAATAGTCATCTCGATATAAGAAAGCAACAACATCAGCATCTTGTTCAAGTGAGCCCGAATCTCTCAAATCACTCATGATTGGATGTTTATCTTCTCGACTTTCAACTAAACGTGATAACTGCGATAGAACAACAATGGGAATATTAAGTTCAAGAGCTAACATCTTTAAAGATCTTGATATTTCAGATACTTCAAGTTGCCTATTTCCACCATAATTTTTATTACTATAAATCAATTGTAAATGATCTATAATAATTAAATCTAACCCTGCTTCACTAGATTTTAACCTCCGACACTTTGTCCTAATTTCTTCAATCGTAATGCTTGGGGTATCATCCATGAATATCTTAGTATCTTCTAACTGACTTAACGCTTCATTAAATTTAACATAGTCATTATTATCAAATTTTCCACTTACAAATTTATAACCATCAATCTGTCCTAAAGATGATAACATTCGATTAGCAAGTTGTTCAGCTGACATTTCTAAATTAAAAATAGCAACTGATTTTTTTAAACTAACTGCA
>CAYTGK010000116.1:0-3527 GCA_964437305.1 uncultured Muribaculaceae bacterium | reverse complement strand
CCTCCGTATTATTTGATAATTCTACTATCTTACTACCATAATCTTCTAATAACTTTTCTTTTGCGATTATCTTATCTAGTTCTTCCTTGTTATCTATCGTTAACAATTTATAAAACTTCTCATCGCCTGTAACTTTATTATAACAAATTTTATTATAATTATCAAGATTTACCATGATTATTTTCAATAAATATTCGTTATTTTTATCACTACATGGTAACGTTATTATTCTTTTAGATGGTACTTCTTTACTCAATTGTTTAGTATTATACCAATTGAGATTTACTGAAATTACTTTATATAGATTACTATAATAATTACTTGCTGGTTTCCTTAGATATTTATTAAATATCAAAGTAAATGCATATAGATAATTTCTTATATAATTACCATTAAAATTATTATTTAACTCTATATTTATTACTTCATTCTTATAAGATACTAATAAATCAACATACTTTCGTCTTTCTTTTGGATGGTTTGTGGGTAGTTTAATATTTTTTACAATGACTTTACCATGAATATCTTCATAACTACATCCTAGTATTTGCATAACTACCCACTCAATAGTTGCCATTTCATTTCCATTGAATAAATCACTAAACATTGTATCTGACTTCACTGTTCGTATTTTTACTTTATCAATCTTAAACCTCCTTTCTAAAAAATTTCTCTTGGTAACTTGACTATACAATAATTGATACAAAAAAGTCAAATTTCAAAATTGAAAAATAAAATGAAAAATTGAGTCGTTTCAAACAAAAGCGATTTTTCTCCTACGGCAATTTTCCATTTTAATTTACTTTTTTTCTCTAATTTGCCAAATTTTTTGAATTTTTAAAAAATTTTATTTGACACAATTTGACATATATTTTTTTTATAAAATATAAAAAATAGGAATATATCCCATTTTTATATAAAATATTAATAGTAAAATATTAATAAAAAAGACTTGGATATTTAATATCTAGTCTTATTTTAAATTTTATGGCTCCTCCGCAACAACAGCGTCGCCTGCATTTATTAGAACTTTTACCGAATAATACATATCACTAATATCATCATATTTAACACTTTCTCCTTCTACATCCGATGTACCAAAGGTAACATTCTCATCTATCCACATCCTAAGCTCATACGTACAAGTTGTGTCACTAGGACCAATTTTCCCTTTCGCAAGTAGAGCGCCACCTTCATCAGCTGTATTACCACCCTCATAATTAACATTATTAGCAGCAACGAATAAATTATTATATAATGAGTGAGTATCAGAGTTTTCAGTTAATTTAACTTTAATATCACCATCTTCAAATTGTGTTTTCTCGTCTATAGGAGTTCCCGCCACTAGTCTAATTTCAAACGGAATATCAAAATCACCAGCATTTTTACCTGTAATTGTAAATGTTATTACCTGATTACTACCTGTCGACAACGCTTCGCCCTCAGCATCAGACATAGGAAATTGATTAGTCAATGCTATATGGTCTCCCTCAGTAAATTGAAAGAAAATTTCCCCACTCTTTAACCTTTGATCGTCGCCTGTATAAGAATACGTAAAGAATGCAAAAGACACACCAACAACAGCGATTACCAGAACGGCTATTCCTAATATCGACAATAAAACTTGTTTTGATGAATTACCATTATTCATATTTTATTTATCCTCCTTTTTTAATATTTTTGTAACTATTTTTATTTTTTCTCAAATATACTTATAAACAATAGATTAAGCATTTTTTTATTTCTCATTACTAGGCACCACCTAGTTTACTTAGGTCATCCGTTGCTGTTACTCTAAGTCTTACTGAATAATATGTATCTGACCAAACTTTTCGGCTATCATCTTGAGCATCAGTTGGTTTATCACCCGTTTCAGCTGAACTAGCCCGATACGCATAATCTTTATTTGTATCAGATATTATTTTACCACCTTTATAATCTTTTGTAATCCACATACTCAATTGAAACTTATGAGTAACTGCCATACTATCATTTCCTTCCATCGAACCAGTTGCTAATAAAAATCCTTTTGCATTATCAGCAAAACTAACATCTTCAAATTCTCCAGCCAACGTTGCATTTTCGTAGTCGTTATCAATATCACCCGTTCCATCCTTTAAAGTTAATTTCATTTTTATAGCGTCATGTGGTAAAGGTTCCCACGCCTCAGCTCCGCTTGGCGCTTCTTCAACAGGGCTAGCACCTTCAATCGCATAAATAGCATATATTACTTTATGTCCAGTTGGCAAAGTTCCTACAATATCAAAATCAATCATATTCTCTGGATCACTTGCACCCTCATCATCATCTTGAGGAAAACGATTAGTACCAACAATATTTTCATGTTCTTCACCTGGTTCTACATTCAATACAATTGACCCACCTTGAAGTGTATTACTATTAGTACCAGTTTTTGAATAAGCAAAAAAGGCAAATGACACTCCTACTACAGCTATTACTAATATAGCAATACCAACAATTGATAAAATTATTTGTTTTGAGTTATTATTATTATTATCCATCTCTTATTTTATCCTCCTTATACTAAAATATTAACATACTTTTTTTTAACTTTCAATATGTTTTTTAACTTTTTTTGTCAATTTAACAAATTTTCTTTATAAATTAAGAAAATTTTTTTATGATTGGTATCAAGTTTTTAGTAGATTTTTTTAATATTCTATAATATAATTAATTTAGTTGAGGTAGTTTATGGAAAGTAGAAAAATTTTAAAGGCTAGGGCTAGAAAGAGTGTTAAATGTCATTATTTTAGAAATGTTTTACTTGCTTTTCTAGCGTCTTTTATAATTGCTGGTGGATATGATTATGTTACTAATATTTTTAATACTAATTCAATTAATGAAAAGGGGGAAATGTCTTATAATATTCCTTATGCTAAAAAGAATGATATTGAAATTATTGATGAATTTCTACATAAACATGATACTGCTAAAAATGATAATTCTAATCGCAAATATAATAAGGGGATATTGGCTGTATTTGTTAATCAAATAAATGATAATGATTCTTTTATCTTTGGAACTTTGAATGCTTTTAATCATTTTTTCTTTAAAGGGAATGTTAGTGTTCTTATTACTAGTTTAGTTGCAATTAGTATATCTTTAGTTATTTATTTATTAGTTCAAAATGTTATTATTATTGGGAGAAATAGATATTTTTTAGAACAAAGAAAGTATCGTAATACAAAAATAGATAAACTTTTATTTCCTTATAAAGTTAAAAAGACTTTACATCTTGCTAAAATTTTATTTATTAGAATTGTTAAACAGTTATTATGGGACTTAACAGTAATTGGGGGGGTTATAAAGCATTATGAATATATTATGTTGCCTTATGTACTTGCTGAAAACCCAAGCTTATCAACAAAAGAGGCTTTTATGTTAAGTAAAGAATTAACAGATGGGGATAAGTTTCATATTTTTATGCTTGATTTAAGTTTTTTGGGTTGGAAAATATTAGCAGCTTTTACTTTTAATTTAACTAGTATTTTCTATTTTGATGTTTA
>CAYTGK010000115.1:0-3565 GCA_964437305.1 uncultured Muribaculaceae bacterium | reverse complement strand
TTCTTTTCTAAAAGGTGAAGTAATGAAGAAGAAAATTATAGTTATAACTACAATTATAATAGTTACTATTACTAGTGCAGTATTAGTTTATTTTTTGAAATTTAAAGATAATGATGATAATAATGAACAGTATGACGCTTTTATAAATATTAGTAGAAAAACTGATGATAAAAATTATTTATTATACACAAAAAATTATGCATATTATTTAGATGGATATTTGCCATCAAAAATATATGTTTTAAGAGTAGATTCGATAGGTGATACCCCAATAGATCCTGCCGCAATAGATGTGGCTAAAAAAGAATTAACAAAACATTCATATAGTTTTAATTATAATAATGCTAAATATTATATGAGAAGTCTAAAAAGTGATTATGTGCATAATAGATTACCAGAAGTTGATATTTTAGAAAAAAATCTGGATCTTATTAAAGAAAAAAGAGAATTTAAATATGGTAATATTGAAATTAAAAAGAATGATAAAAAGAAGGATTATACTTTATTCTTTAGTAGTGAAAATGGATATTCTAATGTTTATATAAAAAATTTAGATATAACTAGTATTGAAATAAATGATACCATATATAAAGATGTTCAAGATATTTTACCTTTAGGATACAATGGTGATATTTTTATAGAACATTTAGAAAATGTTTATGAACTAGAGCAAACATTCGGTGATGTTACTGGTGGAGAAAATAAGTTTTTAAATTTTAATAATGATGAATTTATAATTACGGATAGAAAATTAGAAAATGATTCTATAAATTATTATCTTAGTATTAATACTGAAAAAGCTTTTCAAGAAGAATATAGAAAGAAGTTTGAAAATGAAAATAACGCTCAATAATTGTTCTAAATCATTTGTAAAAGAAAAAAGAAATATTCAAGTTCTAGATCATTTAAGCTATACGTTCACTAGTAGCCATTTTTATGCAATTATGGGGCCATCAGGAAGTGGTAAATCAACGTTTTTAAATATTATTGCTGGCTTGTACGATTTAACTGAAGGTCAAATATATTATGATCAAAAAATAATAAAAGGTGATTATGAAACCGCTCGATTAAGAAATTCAACATTGGGCTTAGTGTATCAATCATTTCTTCTAAATGAAAATATGACCGCTATAGAAAATGTGATGTTACCCTTACATTTAAATAAACAAATCAAAAAACAAGAAAAAATAGCGCGAGCAAAAACTATATTAACAAAATTAGGCTTAGGAGATAGATTAAATCATTATCCGAAAGAATTATCCGGAGGAGAACAACAACGAGTAGCCATAGCTAGGGCATTAATCAATTCTCCTCAAGTTCTTTTGGCTGATGAACCAACCGGTAATTTAGATAAAAAAAATGAAAAATATATTTTTAATTTATTTAAAGAATTAGCTAATAGGGGAATTTGTGTCATTGTCGTAAGTCATAATGAAAAAATTAAAGATTACGCCGATATTATCTTGAATTTAAAGGATGGTAAACTCTATGAAGAAAAGTAAAATGTTTTTTAAAAATTTTATTTTTTTACTTATAGTTTCTATTTTAGGTATTATTTGCATGGTAGGAGTGTCATATTTTTTAGGTTTAGAAACATATTTTAGAAATTATACACAAAAATCATATGAATTTAGAGAAATTTATGTTAGTACCACAGAAGGAACAGATCGAAAAAATCTTATTAAGCAATTAAAGAAAAATAAACATGTTCTTGATGTTTTTACTTACGATGAACATATGGCAGCGGGAATAGCAGAAGATTTTAAAAATGATATGTTTAATGGAGATGTAACATTAACTGGAACGTTTGTAGGTGGAAAAAAGATAGTTGCTGGAAATGATTTAAATGAGAATAATTTAAATGAAATAATTTGTCCATCTCATTTTTTTCCAGATACTAGCTTTATCATAAATGATACTTATGATTATCGAAATCGTATTGATATGAAACCATATATTGGTAAAAATATAATGATTAATTATGTGAATCAAAAAGTAATACCTTTTAAATTAGTAGGAGTATTTGATGAACAATATGATTATACAGATACTAATGTTTGTTATGTCAGTCATAAAACCTTAGCTAATTTAAATGCTATTTATCAACCTGTATTGAGTAGTGATGGTTTCTCAATTTTTATCGTATTAGATGATTTAGACAATTTAGAAGAAATAACCAATATGAAAGGCATAGAAAGGTATGATATATACCGAGAAATAAATCATGAAATAGCTGATAAAGTATTATCTGTTGCTAGTATATCTTTAGGAATTTTTATTCTATTATCAGTTCTTTTTGGATATCTTATTTATTCTAGACAAATAATAAATGATTATAAAAATATAGGTATTCAATTAATTGTTGGTTATAGTAAAAAACAAATTAAAAGAACATATTATTTAAAATCTTTAATTCTAGGAATAATAGCTTTTATAATTAGCAGTTTATGTTCTTTATTTATATGTAATCATTTTGTTGATTGGTTTTTATATAATGATATGCAACTTGCGTATATTAATATTAACTTAAGTTTTCCTATTATCATTTGTGCTTTACTATTAATATTAATCACTATTTTTATATCATGTAAATTATCCCTAAAGAAAATAGATAAATTGGAAATTAGGGAGATTATCAATGATTAGTGCTATTAAAAGCAATATAATTGCGTTCTTAAAAACCAAATCTATTAAAAATTATTTTTTAATTTTAGAATTAGTATTTATATCTTCTATAATAATTCTTACAATTATAAATTATTGTAATTATAAGATAGAAAATTTTATTAATAATGAATCTAATAAAGTAATTAATGTACAATCTACCAAAGAAAATCATTTTATATTAGATAATATTCTTAAGAATTATTCTATTAAAAATATAGAATATAATTTAGTAATACCAGATGTAGTTTTATTTGATCAAAAATACGTTATTATGAGTTCATCTTCTTTTGCAGAAGATAATTATGCTATTAAGATTTCTCAAAATTTAACAAAAAAGAATATAAAAATATTTAATTATACTATTTCTAAAATAATTTATGATGAAAATATAGGCAGTGATACTATTTATATAAACCAAAAACTTTCTCACGATATATATGAAGATAACATTGGCAATGGTTTAATTTTAGTAGAATTAAATAATTATAACGATGTTGACCAAATGGTTAAAGATTTAAGTAATAATAACATTCAAGCCAATAAAAATAATGATGTATCAGAATCAATTAATTATTATCAAAATATTAAGTATGTACTAACTATCTTTTTTACATTTGCCTCAATAGGTATTTTCATCATTATTACTTACTTAAATATAAATATTTGTATGGAACAGAAAAGAAATATGTATATATATAATCTTTTAGGATATCCATCAATTTATATAGGCATAATATATATTTTAACTTTTTCAATAATTATGCTTATATCATATTTAATTGCTATTTTATTAACATTATTATTTATAATTCCTATAACTATTATTTTTGATTATATGATTTTAAAGGCTTATTTAACTAGTATTTATATGCCATTATTAATAATGATAGTCATAAAT
>CAYTGK010000114.1:0-3624 GCA_964437305.1 uncultured Muribaculaceae bacterium | reverse complement strand
ATTGCTATTGGTTTCATTTAATCAGCTCCTTTTCTTTTAATATAGTATCATAAAATAATCAAAAAGTAAATTGCTTTTGCTAGAAAAATATGCTATAATTCATAGTTAAAATAGATAATTTTTATTAGAGTTTATTTTTATAAAATTAATTTTGGTATTAAAATTGATTATGAATAATATCAAAATTGTTTTCAATAGTATAATTATGTGTTAAAATAATAAAGTAATTTGAAAGGGAAGAATATGAAAAATTTTAAAAAAGTCAAGAATATGTTAACTTATAATCTTAAAACTTTAGCTGGATTTGAGTTAATTTATAAATTAATAACAACAATTATTTTTATACCTATTTTTTTAAGTATGTTTAAGTTAACCCTAAAAGTAAGTGGTCTATCTTATTTAACATTTGAAAATATCATAACTTTTTTAAGTAATCCATTAGTAATTTTATTTCTATTATTACTTATAATTATCATGACTTTCTATACTTTAATAGATATCAGTACCGTTGTAATTATTTTAGATAAGTCTTATCAAAAAAGTAAAATTACAATTAAAGAGGCCTTAATTTTAGCTTTTCAAAAGTCTTTAAAAGTATTTAATTGGAAAAATATTGGTTTACCATTTTTAGTTTTATTTTTAATTCCTTTTTTAAATATTGGAGTATCATCAAGTTTTATTTCAACTATTTCTATTCCAGAATTTATATTAGATTATATAACTAGTAATAAGTTTTTAATTATATTATACAGTATATTAATAATTATTCTTATATTTATCCTATTCAGATGGTTATATTCTTTACACTATTTTATACTTGAAGATTGTAATTTTAAAGAAGCAAGAAGTAAAAGTATCAATTTAAGTAAAAAGCATAAAATTAAAGATTTTTTAAGTATAATGTTGGTTCAACTATTGATTACTATTTTCTATATTTTATTTATTTTAATAGGAATTGTTTTAATTAGTGTATTATATAAAATATTTGGAAAAATTAATATTTTAGGCAATCTATCAATTACTATTATTTGGTTATTAATAGCTATTTCGTTTGTTATTATTTTATTACTAGGAACTCCAATTAGTTATGCAACTATTTCAGCTTTATATTATAATCATAAAGAAAATATAAAAGAAAAAATAAAACATATTAAAACAAGTACAGAAATTAAAGAAAAAATTAATAAAAGATTTAATATATTTAAAGGAGTAGTTGTTGGGTTAATTTTATTAAGTGCTACACTATTTACGTATTCAGTTTTAAATAATAAGTATGATTTTAAGATTGAATATGTAAGAACTATGGAAATAACAGCTCATCGAGGAGCTTCTAGCAAATATCCTGAAAATACCATGAGTGCTTTTAAAGGAGCCAAAGAGTTAGGAGCTGATTGGATTGAGTTAGATGTGCAACAGACTAAAGATAAAGTTTTAATTGTGTTACATGATACTAATTTGAAAAGAACAACTGGAGTTTCAAAAAATACTTGGGAAGTTACCTATGATGAAGTTCAAAAACTTGATGCTGGAAGTTTCTTTTCGGAAGATTTTAAAGGTGAAAAGATACCAACTTTAGAAGAAGTAATTCAATTTGCTAAAGAAAATAATATCAAGTTAAATATTGAATTAAAACCAACTGGTTATGAACAAGATTTTGAAAAAAGTGTTGTTGATTTAGTAAAAAAATATGAATTTGAAGATTATTGTGTAATTACTTCACAAGTATACCAAGTATTAGAAAATACTAAAAAGTATGATAAAGATATTCAAACAGTTTATGTTATGAGTCTTGCTTATGGGGATATTTTAAAATTTAAAGATGCCGATAATTTTAGTATTGAAGCATCAAATATTAATAAAACATTAGTTAAAAAAATTCATAATGCTGGAAAAGAAATATATGTTTGGACAGTTAATACCAAAGATAATATAAATAAGATGATTGATTTAAATGTTGATAATATAATAACTGATAATATAACGTTAGCTCAAGATATAATTTACTCAAGTAAAACAAGTAATATCATAAGAGAATTTGTTAAATTTATTGATAATTTATTAAAATAATATAGGTTGTGAATTATATTATTATTCATAGTTAAATTACTTTATATAATTAATATTGAAGAAGAAATAGAAACTTTAATTAGAAAAGGTAAAGTTTAATCATGTAATTAGATATGCTGAAATATATAACGAGCAATGAAGAAGTTAGTGGTTTTATTGTAATATAACGGTGTATAATTAAAAATAATTAAATAAATTGCTGTAATTTATCTTGTTTTTCTGTTATAATTTAAGTGGTGATAATAAATGGAAGATAAAGAAATTTTAAAATTAACTGATGATTTAGGTAATACTAAAGAATATGAAATTCTTACAACTTTTAAAATGCAAGCTAATAATAAAAATTATATTGTTTATACGGATAATACCAAAGATGAAGAAGGTAAGTTAAACATTTATGCTGGAATTTTTAATCCAGATAATGCAACTAAACTAGATGATATTGAGTCAGAAGAAGAATGGAATATGATTGAAAAAATCTTAAATAAAGAAATAAAAGGGATGTAAACTATGGAAAATGATTTATTATTAATGGCCAAAGATGGTTTAATTTATGTTAAAAATTTTATTAAAAATAAGAAAATTGATTATCGCTTAAATAGAAAATATAGTCATAGGCATATTAAAAAAGTAGAATTTTCACCTAAGATAAAAAGTTCAACAAATATTAATTTAGATGAATTTGAGAAAACAAAGTTTAAAGAAGCAATAACTTATTTTACACAAGTTTTAGAAAAAAATTTTATAAGTTTAGATTTAGGATATTTTTATCATAATATGAAAAGTTTAAGAATTGAAGATTTAAAAAATATGATTAGTGAAGAATCAATTTTAGGAAAATATTTGATATTTGAAAATAAAATATTACTTTATGATGATTGTTTGCAAACAATCTTTCATGAATTATTTCATGTTGCAAGTAGTGTATATCAAGATAAAAGATATTATTCAGGATTTTATCAAAATTTTTCCAAACATGATTTAGGATATGGACTTAATGAGGGTTATACGGAATTATTAACAAATAGATATTTTAAAAATGTTGAACCTTCTGTTAAAGCTTTTCCTAATGAAGTAAAAATTGCTAGTTTGTTAGAGAAAATAATTGGACAAGGTAGAATGCAGTCTTTATATTTAAGAGCAGATTTATCGGGACTTTTAAAAGAAATGCAAAAGTATATGACCAGTGATGAAACAGCCAATTTAATATCAAAAATAGATAAAATTAATTCTTTAGATGAAACTTTAAATAAGTCAGATACTAAAAATTTTTCACTTGAACTTTATTTAGATTATTTAAGAGATATTTATTTAATTCTATTTAAAGGCTATAGTAAAAAAATAAGAATAGAATATGAACATAAATGGTTAGGTGATGTATCTTTAGCTAATAGGATTACTTACTTTTTAGAAAAAGAAGAAATAATGGTAACTTTAGGGAATAATTGTTATACTGTTGTTAATAGAGATGATTTTGTAAATATTTTCAATGAAACATTTAAAGATTTAGGTATTCAGATGGAATGGCCTAGACATAGTTACAAATAAGGTATTTAA
>CAYTGK010000113.1:0-3627 GCA_964437305.1 uncultured Muribaculaceae bacterium | reverse complement strand
GATTTACTTTCGTCCTCAAAACATTTAATTTTAACTATGATAGTAATAATAACATTAATGTATCTTAAGATTTATATAATAAGGTAAAGATTTACGTAAAATGGTCAAGAATATTTTAAAAGTGAGAAAAAAAGACTTGCTTTTAAAATTGTCTTATTATAAACTATCCTTGTAGTAGGAGTGATAAAAATGAATAATTGTCCAAATTGTGGCTCAAAAATTAATCAAGGAGATATATTTTGTAAGGTATGTGGTTCGAAGTTACCTCAAGAAGAAAATAATCAATTTAATAATGGGCAAACAAATTTAAATTTTAATAATAATCAACAATCAACTGTAATTAATCAAGTCAATAATACTGATGATGGGTTAGTAAGAGCTTATATAGGCAAAAATGCCGATAAGTTACTAAAAGGTAATTTTTCTTTTTGTGTATTTTTGTTTGGAGCTATCTATGTATTATATCGAAAAATGTGGTTATTAGGTATAATATGGATTGTAATTAATGTTATATCAATGATGTTTTTGCCAACCTATTCGTGGATTATTTCATTTGTAATTAATATTTTCTTAATGTTTCAATTCAAAAAAATTTATATAAAGCACGTTCATGAAGAAGTAGCAAAAATTGAATCAGAAAATCCTGGTAAATCAAGAGAAGAACTAGGTAGTATTTGTAGTAAAAAGGGTGGTACGACTTTAATACCTATCTTTCTTGTAATTTTATTTTATGTTGTAATTCTATATTTTTTAATTAGTGCAATTATGAATGTTTCAGATACTTCAATAGGTAATTTAAATGTTTCAATACCTAAGATATTCAAATTAAGTGATTATTCTAACAATAATTTAAAAATGTATGATGCTCATGCTGATGATTATAGCTATTCATGTAATTTAACTATAAAAAGTTCTAATGCTGATTTTTTGAATAACGATGCTAAAGAATATTTAGAAGATGATATTTACGTTTCAGATAAAAATACTTTCAGTGGTATATCAGAAAAAGTAATCAATAACAATACTTGGTATTATGCAACGGTAAAAAGTGATTATGGTCAAGATTATTACTATTCTATTATGAATAACAATATAATTTATGAAGTAGAGTTTTCCATTAATACTGATAAAGATAATACTTGTTCTAATGCCCATAAAGAAATTTTAGAATCTTTGAAATTTGATTAAGGTGAAAAAATGAATAATGAATTAGTTTTATTTATTGTATCAATATTACCAATATGTCTTATAGGTTTCTATATATACAAAAAAGATAAAGATAAAGAACCTAGTAAATTACTAATAAAATTATTTTTAGGGGGAATAGCTTCAACTATTATAACATTGATTATAACTTTTATATTAGAAACGATTTTTCCTTTCTTTTCTCTTGATTATGAAAACTTAAATTTAATTCAATTATTGATTAGTGTTTTTATAGGAGTTGCTTTAGTTGAAGAATTTTCAAAATGGTTAATGGTTTATATAATTGCTTATAAAAATAAAGCTTTTGATGAATTATATGATATGGTATTATATGCTACTTTTGTTGCTTTAGGATTTGCTTGCTTTGAAAACTTATTATATGTATTTGAAAATGGATTTGCAACAGGAGTTTTAAGAGCAGTATTAGCAGTTCCTGGTCATGCCTTTGATGGAGTTTTAATGGGATATTATTTAGGACTTTCAAAAATAAATGAAATTAATAATAGAAAAGATTTAAAAAGAAAAAATTTAGTTTTAAGTATTTTAGTACCAACCATAACACATGGTATATATGATTATTGTTTATTTTCTAATAATTTGATATTTTTATTATTATTTTTTGTCTTTTTAATAGGAATGTATATTTATATAATAAAAAAGGTTAAAAAAATTTCAGCATTAAATGGAAAAATTTCATCGATAAATAAATCAAATAAATATTGTTCAAATTGTGGACATATTATTGATGGAAATTATTGTTCTGTTTGTGGAAGAAAAAATGAATAAATTAATCAAAAATTGTCATAAAAATGTCAAGTAAAAGAATATTTTTAAAAATATTCTTTTTTTTATGATATAATCTTTATATAAGAATAGAGGAGGAAGTATGAAGTGTGTAAAATTAAAAGGGGTTCATGATTTACAAGTTACAACTGAAAAAAAGCCAATTTCGCAAAATGGTTCAGTTATAATTAGGGTTAAAGCTTGTGGTATCTGTGGTTCAGACTTACATTATTTTGAAGGTGGACAACCACTTGAATTAATCATGGGACATGAATTTTCTGGAGTTGTAGTTGACCCAGGAGCAAGACAAGATTTAAAAGTAGGTGATAGAGTAACTGGTTTACCAATTTCACCTTGTTTAAAGTGTGAAGCCTGTAAAAGTGGTAATCCCCAATTTTGTGCTAAAACGTGGGATAATGCTGTTGGCTTATCTCTAACTAATTCTGGTGGGTTTGCTGAATTTTTAAGTTGTAGACCTGATATGGTTAAAAAATTACCAGATAATGTAACATTCTTTGGAGCAACTTTAGTTGAACCATCATCTGTTTCATTACATGCGGTTAATCTTGGAGATGTAAAAGTTGGAGATAGTGTTTTAATTATTGGTGGTGGTATCATTGGTTTGATGGCTGCTGAATTTGCTAAACTTAATGGAGCTACTTATGTTGCTTTAATGGAAACAAACATGAAAAGAGCTAAAAAAGGTTTAAAATATGGTAAAATTGATGAAATTTTTAATGCTACTGATAAAGATGTGATTACAAAAGCTATCAAAAAAAGCAATGGAGGGTTTGATAAAGTAATTGAATGTTGTGGAAATCAATATGCCGTTAGTGAAGCAATTATGTGTGTAAAACCTGGTGGAACAGTTGTTTTAGTTGGAGTTGCAACAGGAAATATTTCAATTCCTGTAGTCGCAGCAGTTATGAAAGAAGCTAAACTTCAAGGAGCAATTGCTTACACGGAACAAGAATTTGAAACTTGCATTGAATTAATTTCTAAAAGAGTTATTGATGTTGAAAAATATATTGACCAAAAAATTCCACTTGAAAAAGTCCAAGATGCTTTCACTGATTTAACAAGTGGTGAGACTACTAACATTAAAATTGTTGTAAAACCATAGAAAAAGAACTTTCAATAGTTCTTTTATTTTGCAAGAAGTTCATTTTCTTCTATTTTAATATCTAAATCAGTTGGAACACTTTTTATAAATTCAACTATATCTTTAATAAATTTTTCATTATTTGTTTCAAATTTTCCAGTAGCACTTTGAAATAATTTTAAATTTTGATTATCAATTCCTTTTATTTTTTTTGCCATTTCAACATTACAAATTTTAGGAATAAAATAAGAGACAATAATACAATTCATATTTTCTAAATTGATATCAATAGTTAAAGCATGACCTTTATCACGAATCATCATGAGAATATTCTTATTAAGACTTAATATATCAGTCCATCCTATATTTCCATCAAGAGGAAAATTTTTAAATAATTCTTGAGCAATTGGAACATCAATTCCTCTTAAAACAATAGGATAATTTCCTTGATTTAATTTTGTTTTTAATTCAGGAATATTTTGATAATATTTTTCATTATTCATAATGTAACTATGAATAGCATGAATAAATTCATT
>CAYTGK010000112.1:0-3645 GCA_964437305.1 uncultured Muribaculaceae bacterium | reverse complement strand
GCTTTTAACATAATAAAGAAAACATTGGTCTTATCAGAATTAAACTTATCAACTAATTCCATTCTTTTTTTACTAGAAACTGAACCATCAATTACATAAGAAGTTATACCAACTTTATCTAATTCCCTCTTAGCTAGTTCAAGTCCCGTTTTAAAACTTGTGAATACTAATATCTTATGCCCATTTTCAACCATTTCTAAGGTAACTTTTACAAATTCATCTAACTTACCACTTCCCCCTTTATAATCTTTATAAAGAATTCTTGGATCAATACATATTTGTCTTAATTTTGTTAATAACTGTAAAATCAAAAACCTAGCCTTAGAAATACCACCATCACTCATAATATCATTCATTTCTTTATTAACTTTCTCAAGTTCTGCTAAATAAATCTTCTTTTGTTCTTTCGTTAAATCAACATAAATATTATTTTCAATCTTATCTGGTAAATCTTTAATAACATCCTTTTTTCTTCTTCGCATAATAAATGGTGAAACTAACTTATGTAAATTCATTATTTTATTATCATCATCAGAAAAATCTTTAATTTTATATTTCTTATCAAAAGTTTGCAGATTAGCTAAAAAACCTGGCATAATATAATCAAAGATACTCCAAAGTTCAAGTAATGAGTTTTCAATTGGAGTTCCTGTTAAAGCAATTTTAGTAGTTGCTTTAATACTTTTAACAGTCTTAGTAACCTCCGTATTAACATTTTTAATATTTTGAGCTTCATCAATAATCATTGTTTTAAAGTTAATTGTATCATATATTTCTTTATCTTCTCGAAGAAGTCCATAAGTTGTAATTAAAACATTAACATTATTTATGTTCTCTAATTCTTCTCTTCTTTTAGCTCTAATACCCGATATTACTTTATAACTAATTTCTCGACCAAACTTATTAAATTCATTTTCCCAGTTATAAGCAAGCGAAGTTGGTGATACTATTAAAAACTTATAATCTTTATTTTCTTTTAATAATTCTTTAATATAATAAATTGTTTGAATAGATTTCCCAAGCCCCATTTCATCAGCCAGTATTCCTCCAAACCCTGTCTTATCAATATTATAAAGCCATTTAATTCCATCTATTTGATAACTTCTAAGTATCTCTAAATCTTTTTTACTTAAACTAATATCACTATCTTTATATTTATTAAATTTCATAATTAAATCATCAAATAAATTATTAGTTTCAATTATATGATATTTACTATTTTTTAAACTATCTAAATAAATAGCTCGATATTTAGGAATAACCCCATTTCTATTCTTCAAATCACTTTTTGATAACTCCATGTCTTCCGTTAATTTAGAAAATTCTTCTAAACTTTCATCACTTTCTAAATCAATAATATCTCCTGATTTTAAACGATAATATTTCTTCTTATTCTTTAAAGATTCTAAAACATTAACTATCTCATTTTCACTTATATTTCCTAAATCAAATGAATAACTTAAAATATTATCTTGTCCAATTGAAAACGTACTTTTAATATTATTTTTCTTAATAATATTGATTTTCTTTAAATTTTCACTTGTATAAGTCTCATATTTTTCGGTTAAAGTAAGTAAATCTTCATCTAAAAATTTACCTATCTTATCAATATCTTCTAAATATATTTTATCTTTATCAATAATAAAATCAAACTTAATTAAATCATTAATTACTTCCATTTCATAATCAATATCTCTTAATACACTACTTTCTTTATCAAAATAATTAACTTCAATTTCATCATATAAAAAGTTTAAATTACAAATAACTAAGTTTTTAAATAAATCAAAATAAAGTTTGGCTTTAACATCTTTTGTTACTTTAATATCATCTATTTTATTATCAATTAAAATATTATCTTTAACAAGTGGTAATAAACTATCTACAAAATTTTTCTTATTCTTTTTATTGAAGATTAATTCATCAACATTATTATCTATAATATCATAAATTAAAGATGCTTTCTTCTTATCTAAATGATACAAAGTATTTTCAATTTGCCCATACTCATAATCACTTGTTATTGGTATAAAATTCTTTTTAATATCTAATTTTAATTTATAATTATCATTTTCTAAATTAAGATTAGAACTAAATGGAAATTCACTTGTTATATTTTTTATTTGATAACCATTTAAAGTAAATTTTTTATCCTTAAGTAAAAAAAGAAGTCTCTTAACATTATAAAGTCCATTTACTATATTATTACTATAGTAATAACGACTAGAATCAACTAATAAAATTAAATATTCAATTATTTCTAAGTTTTCTTTTCCAAAATAACAAGTATCAGGATTATATAAAAAACTCTTACCAAAATTATAACTATTCTTATCACGAATTGCTCTTAAAAAGCCACGAAGTTTACTATCTTTAGCAGTATATAGTTTACTAGTTCCAACTCTTAAACAAATATTTATTTCATTTTGCCCATTTGAATTATTAGCTAATAATTCATATTCTATTTTTACTTCTTCTTTAACTTTTCTTTTACTGTCTTGATCATCTTTTATCTTTTTTAATAAGTCTAAAGTAAAATCTTCTTTTTCTTTATCACTCATTTTGATTTTAAAAATTTGATCAAAGTAATAATAAAGAACAGCACTTAAATGTTTACAACTATTAGTTTCAGCAAACTGAGGACAATCACATTTTAAATTTAAAATTTCATTAGTATTAAGATTTATTTTAAATTCAGTATTATATAATCTTGAAGTTCTTTCTGATTCAACTTTTACTATTAAATTCATTATATTAGAATTATCATTATCAAACCATACTTGCCCTCTACCAATATAACCAGGAAAATAATATCTTCCTTTAGTATAATCTTGAGTATTCAAATATTTTGTTATTAATTTTTTTTTATCACTTTCTTTTGCAACAATTGCCACTTTACCACATCCCAACAACAATAGTTAATATTATAAACCATCGTTGATACAAATACAAGTATTTTTTAAATTAAAAAGCAATATTCAATAAATCAATTAAAAGTCCTACAAAAGAACCTATTAAATATAAACTAATTAAAATTATAATATTTTCACGTTTATTTTTATTTACTTTAAATAACACCAATAATCCTACTCCAGAACCTGTTAATAAACCTCCTATTAACATTCCAGTTGTAATAACTCCTTTTAAATATAATTCGGTTATTATAACACTAGCAGAACAATTAGGAATTAACCCAACTAAACTAGCTAAGAATGGTCCAAAGAAATTATTTGTTTGTAAAATACTTGCTATTTTATCTTCACCTAAATAATAAATTAACGTATTCAAAATAAAAGTTGTTATTAAAATATAGAAAGCTATTTTTAAAGTATGTATGAGACTTGATTTAAAAATATTTTCTTGACAACCACAATTATCATCTTGACATATAGAAAAATCTTTTTTGGTTTTTCTTTTAATAACTAAATCCATTAAATAGCCAAAGATAATAGCAATTATAACTTTAATAATTAAAACTAAAGCAATAGTTTTAAAACTAGCCCCACCTGTTAATAAAACTGGTAACATTTCATCACTTGTTGATAAATAAACAGCAATTAAAGTACCAATAGTAATAACTCCACTTGCAAATAAATTGGTAGCCATAACTGAAAAACCACATTGAGGAATTACTCCTAAAAAACT
>CAYTGK010000111.1:0-3658 GCA_964437305.1 uncultured Muribaculaceae bacterium | reverse complement strand
AGATCCTTTTAGCGTATTTGATAAGGATCTGTTTTAGTTCCATGACCAGATTTCCATAAAATATTTTTAGATAAAGCTAGAGTATAACGATAACTACCACTATAAGAGGCATCGTCAGAAACAATAACTCCTGAAGAATTTATAGAATAAACATCGTGAGTTGTAGCTGTATCGGCAGTGGCTGTCCACCAACGATTTTGATTAGTAATTAAATAATTATAATTTTGACATTGTTTATTGCTAGCATTTACACAGGTGCTATCTAAACTAGCATTAATAACATCGTACAATGGCAGTAAGCCAATTTTTTGATCTGTCAAAGGAGTAGCACACTCAATTGCTCCAGAATTATCTAAATCAATTTGAGCTCTTTTGCCGGCACAAATAGTAAATGGTGTTAAAAATTTTTCATATTCTTTATATCTTTCTTCATAAATATCATTAATTTTACTTAAAATTCTACTTATAGCCAAATTATTTACACCTTTTTGAGATTGAGTTTCAGTATTGTAGCGATCATCCCAAACACCATAATCTTTATTATTTAATTCATTTGGAATAATAATAATTTTACCTTCACTATTTACTTTAACAATTCTAAAAATTTGTTCAGCAAACTCTAAATAATTATGGGGATCTTGACCACGATAAACAAACTCACCATTCATTTCATATAAGCCATCACCGGTAGATGAAATATTATTATCTTTCTTTAGTTCATCTACTAATTTTTCAGTATGAAAAGAATTACAAGTTAAATATGGTTCATATAAGAACACGCCATTTTCATAAACAACATTTACATTAGCAGTACAAGATGAATCTTTCACATATTTTTGTAATGGTTTTAAGTATTTATTCTCGACTAAAGTTGATGCACTAACAACATAAGTAGGATTTTCAGCACTAGGAAAGTTATCAGGATGATCATTCATATATTGTTCCGCCACTGATGCTAATTTTTGCTCTAAGGCTTCATATGAAATACGGTGATTTAAAATATTAAAAACAATAAAGACAATGACAATAATAAAAAGAAGAACTCCACCTATACATGCTATTAAAAAAAATTTTTGCTTATTTTCGCCATTAAAAAAATTTTTCAACCAGTTTACGATTGCATCCATTTAGTCTCACCTAGTATAAAATATAACATAGGACCAAAAAAAAAGCAATTCTGCTTTTATTAATTTTCTGCTGCATTCCAAGCCTGATCAGCTTCATCACATTTACCAGGGCTAATGATACATTTTCGACAAACTATAAAATCTTTGTAAGCAGCTGAATCTTTATCACGGAAATCATTAACAAAGCCCATAATAAATCCAATGATTGTTGGTATTAAGAAAATAATAATACCAGCTGCAGCTCTCATTGCTAAAGATTTTACTGATTTTTTAATTTCATCATCTTTACTAGCAATTACTGCTTTACCTAAATCAATAATTCCAAACACAATTAATAAAATTGGAATTGCAATTTTAAAGATTAATAATATCCATCCGACAATTTGCCATAAATTGGCAGTACTCGCACAAAACTCCATAATATATACCTCTCTTTCACGTCTAAATTAATTGTATAGTTTAAATTAATTATTGTCAAGTTCTATGACTTAAATATGTTAAATAGTTTACTTCCTTTGCCATCTTCATCGTCCTCAAAACGGACAAAACCTAATTTTACTAAAAAACTATCAAGTATTTTATGATGATCTAATTTATCATCTAAATAGGGAATATTGTAAAATACTTTACTATGAGATTCATATTCAAAATCACGAACATCTTTTTCATTTAAAACACTACGATTTAAGACAATTTTTTTATCTCGTAATTTTTCAAAAGTACGTTTATCTTTACGAATCAATTTATTTAATTTAATAAGTCCCGGTTCAATTAAATAAATTACTTCTGTACAACTACTAATACTACCTCGATCATTTAAATCAACTAAAATTACTTCAACATCTGAATGAGTAGCAATAAATGATGGTAAATCAAGGCTAGAAGTTGATTTTAGCTCTTTATCATTTAAATAAATAAAATCGTGCTCATCTACTTCCACTGCTAAACAAGAATATTTTTTTTCAATATGTTTTTTTAATAAATAAGTTAAGGTAGTTGATCCGGCATGTTCCGTCACATTTTTTATTCCAATAACTCGTAAACCTAATTTATTACTATTATTATTTACAACTGTTGGTGTTTCATAACTAGCAACATTTAATTGATGATATTGAGCTACATCTTTATAAGTATTAGGGTTATCTATTAAAAATTTTACGGCATCAATATTTCGGGTAAAATTATAAATTCCCATAGAAACTAAACTAGATAAATATTGGGGAGAATTAACAATTTCGGAATCATCTAACAATAAAATAATATTACTTACGTCCATATTAACTGATAAAGTTTGCATAGTTTCAATTTCTTGATAGTTTTTAATGGCTGTAATATCTAGAATCATTTTATTGTAATAAAAATTAGAGAATTGCTCAACTAAATCTTCTACTTCGAATTCTCCGTTAATACTTTTAATAATATCTATATCTAATGTAGCTAATAAAGATTGATACTTATTTGAAACGATTACATTCACTAAATCAACACCTCTTATTCTGTAACTTTAGTTAAATTGTCGGCCGGATAAATAATATCATTAGTAGTACCACTAATATCAAATCTAAATATATCTCCGATAACAGGTAAATTAAAATAAAAGAAAACATTAATTCGATAAAAAACTTTATCAGGATGATTCGTTGATGGTGAAGAGATTTTTTGGACACAATAATAATATTGTTTGCCGGTATCACTAACACTTTCAATAGCTGTACTCTCTAAATTAGAAACTCCATAACTATTTTCGGGACAACTATGGCGTACTCGATACCCAGAACTCAATAGATAATTATTGATTAAAGCTATTGAGCCATCATCAGTAGTGGTAATACCTTCTTTTTTTTCAATCATAGTTAACATATCATTCTTAATTTGAAAAGCTTTGCTATAGTTTAAAGATAAAGCTAAAAAAGCTACAAATATTAACATAAATATAATAACTAATTGAATAATCCATGTTCCACCTATTGCTTCTCTCACTTTTACACCTACCCTACATTACGCCTTGTGTTGCTTTTTCAATGTTAATGATTTTTGTATCTCCTGTAACTCTAAAATTAAAGGCTTCATTAAAAATTGGCAAATCTAATTGATAGAAAACGACAACGCGATAATAACTTGTATCTGGTAATTCTTCAGAATGACCCCGTCCATTTACTTTAGCAATACAAAAAGCTGGTTTATTTTCATCCAATTTTCCATCCCGATTATATCCCCGATATTCAGCTGATGGACATCTGCCCACAGTTCGATATGAAGTATCTTGTAAATATTGAACAATTTTTTGAATAGCTGGATCATGTTCAGGATCTTCTAAATTTGCTCCTTCTTCTCTTTCAATGGCTTTGATAATGGTATTTTTGACATTAAAAGCTTTTGTATGATTTATGGTTAAACACATAAAACCAGTAAAAAGCAAAATAAAAACTATAACTATTTGAAATAACCAAGTTCCACCTATTGCCTCTCTCACATTATCACTTCCTCAATTATCCTTTCCATGTGCATTGAAAGCTATTGCCAACTTGTCT
>CAYTGK010000110.1:0-3702 GCA_964437305.1 uncultured Muribaculaceae bacterium | reverse complement strand
TTTTTTACTATTTACATATTTTGACAATTATTAATCATTCATAGATAATTTCATATTCGTTATTTCTTCTTTGGTTTTGGAAGTTTCTAAAGTTTCATTAAAGAGAAAATCATATCTAAATAAAGCAAAACCATTATAATTATTTAAAGTTTTTACATAATTTATTTGTCTTTCAATCATATTATTATTATTTGTCCATTCATAACTACCACTCCCAGCACCACTATCAAAAAGCCCAACTTTATAAAAAGCTAACACAGGAATTATCTTAGTTTTATTTTGAATTAAAGAGTTCCAATTAGAAACGGTTTCTAAAAATGGTTTATACTGATTTTCAAAGCCATAATAAACCTGAGGCATAATAATATCAACATAATTATCTTCTTTTAACCAAGTTTTAACATCAGCAAAATGATAAGTATAATTATTTTCTAAATTCCCATCGGGAGCAATACTAAAAATTAAATCTTGATTATAATCTTTAATTACTTTATAAACACTTTTAATCATTGTATTAACAACATTTAATCTATAATCACTCAAAGTAATATTCGGATTTTTTTCCATATATTTTAAATAGTTATCTTTATCTATCTCTTGATCAACATAAAAATAATCATCAAAATGAATACCAGCAATATCATAATTAGAAATAAGTTCATAAACTTGCTTTAAGACTAAATCAATCGCTTTAGGACTTGCAGGATTATAATAAATTCCTTGATTACTTACTTTAACATCATTCGTGTTTAAAAGAGAATAAGCAGGATTCGTTTTTGAAAGTTTGGAAGTATCATTATCAGAACTAATTCGATAAGGATTAATCCAAGCATGAATTTTTAATCCTCGTTTCTTTCCTTCTTTTATAAAATAATCTAAATAATCCATTCCTGGGTTTTTACCTTCAACTCCTGATAATGTTATAGAATAAGGAAATATTTTAGAATCATAAATAGCATCAGAGAATGGTGATACTTGCAAAAATATTGTATTAAAATTTAAAGAAGCAATATTATCTAACATTTTATTAATATAAGATTTATTAATATTTAAAGCATTACCTTGAAAATAAGTTAAGTATTCAAGATAACTTATATAAACTCCTCTAATTTCAGTTTCTTCAATGACCTGTTCTTGAACTTTACTTGAAGAAACATAAGCTACTCCAAATAAAAAAACAATAAAAATTAAAATAAAGACAAATATTTTTTTCATATAATCACATCTTAATTGTATGAAATATATTTGTCTTAAATTGTCATTTATTGTTTTAATTCTTACATTTCATTAACTTCATCAATAGCTAAAACTTGTAATAAATTTGATATAACTAAATAAACTAGCTTTACTAAAGATAAGTAATTATTTTTTATAGTTACATCTTCTTCCGTTAATATATGATAATTATTATAAAATTTATTAAATAAACTAGCAATGTCAAATAAAAAATCTGTTATATAATTTAAACTTTTATCATTATAACTTCGCTCTACAATATTTGCTAACTCTAAAATTTTTAAAATAATATCTCGCATTTCTTGATTTTCAATTTTGGTCAATTTAAAATCTTTTAAATCACTTTTACGAAGTAAAGATTTAAGTCTTACCACAGTATAAAGTATATAAGGTCCTGTTTTACCATCAAATGAGGCAAATTTTTCAAGGTCAAAAATATAATCTGTATTTCTAAATGACATTAAATCAGCAAATTTAAGAGTTGCTATTGTCAATTTTTCTTGAACTTCTTCTTTATTTTTGATATTAGATTTCATTTTGGGAGTAATCTCATCTTCAATTGATTTAATAAGCTCTTTTAATTCCATGACTCCCCCATCTCGTGTTTTATAAGGTTTGCCATCTTTTCCATTAATAGTTCCAAAACCAAAATGTAGTAACTTACATTCTGGTCTTACTAAACCAGCTTTATAAGAAGCTCTAAATACTTGTTCAAAGTATAATGATTGCCGATTATCTGTAAAATACCAAATTTCATCTGGATGAAATCTTTGTTCTCGTGAATAGATAGTAGCTAAATCTCTCGTTGCATAAATAGTAGCACCATCTTGTTTTATTACAATTAAAGGAGGCATTTCTTTAGTATCCGTTTCTTCCTTTACATCCATTACCAAAGCACCATTTGATTCATAAAGATAGGGTTTTAATATTTCTAACATAGCTGGAACATCTTTAAAAGAATCTAGTTCCCCTTCCCATAAATCAAAATGACAATTTAATTTTTGATATACTTCTTTTATAGTATCTAGTGAAATAGCAACTAATTGCTTCCATAAGGCAATATATCTTTGATTTCCTTTATCAATCTCAGCTGTAATTTCTCTTACTTCTTGCATTCTTTCTTCATTATTATTAGCATCAAGATTAGCTTGAACATACATTTCTCCTAAATCACTAGGAGTATAATCTATTTTAGGAAATTCACCATGATAATTTTCATCAAAATAAACTAAATTAGGTTCTCTTTTTTTAATCTCGGAAATTAACATACCAGCTTGTCTTCCTAAATCTCCAAGATGCACATCACTTAAAGTTTTATCTCCCAATAAATTAGCAAGTCTTCGCATAGCTTCTCCAATATTTGGTGAACGCATATGACCTACATGAAGGGCTTTAGCAACATTAGCACCACCATAATCTAAAAAAACTAACTTTTCTGAATGCTTATCAATCAATAAATCAAAATCTTTTAAAACTAAATTTATATAATTTAATATATCCTCATCTTGAAAAGAAAAATTTATAAAACCTGGACTAGCAATATTAACTCCAACAAATCTTGAATCTAATTTTTTTACTATTTCCTTAGCTATATCCATTGGATTTTTATGATATTTTTTAGCTAAAATCATCGCAATATTTAATTGAAATGTTCCCAGTTCTCTTTTACTACTTGGAAGAATTGGAACATTAATAACTTGATAATTTAACGTATTTAAAATGGCAGTTAAATATTTTTCTTGGTCTTTGATAAAACTCATAAGTTCCTCCTTAAATTTATTTATATTTTATTATAAAATATCAAATTTGACAAGCTATTTAAAAAAATAAACTTAATTGATTTTTTCAATACTTATTTATTATCCTTTTATGACTATCTAATTCTAGTTTCAAACTAACAATTATAAAATAAATTATTTTTCTAATATATCTCTTTTTAAATTAGCAAAATTATGAGTTGCATATTTACCATCTTGAAAATAAATATATTCAGGATTTCCTATTAAACTAATTTTATTATTATTGATAAATATTACCGTTTCTTCTTTTAAATAAATTAATCTATTTTTTTCTGAATATTCTTCTAAGTATTTTTTATTTTTTTGAAAATTTTTTTTATTTAAATGACATAAAAGTGAAACACCATTTAAATAATCAAATCCCATCGTATCAGTAAGTCCAACTTTATTTTCATCAGTTAATAAACAACTATCTATATTATTACCAAAAATAATAGCTCCTGCACTTCCAGCAAAAATAACTCCATCTTTTTCTAAATATGTTTTAATCTTTTTAAAATTATCATATTCTTTTAAATTAGAAAGTAATTTATATGTATTTCCTCCTCCAATAAATATAGCTCCATAATCTGTAAGTTCTTTTTTAGATAATTCAAAACTTGATTTAACCATTTCAAATTTATTTAATTTCATATACTTAATTTCTTTGGAAAACCAATCATAACAA
>CAYTGK010000109.1:0-3814 GCA_964437305.1 uncultured Muribaculaceae bacterium | reverse complement strand
AAATAGTATAAATTGTATTTTTAGGTTTAACATACAAAGCAATTATTGTTCCTAAGAATAGTAAAGTATCTATGACACTTTTAAAATCAAAATACCAAAGACCAATACTAAACGAACATCTTAACATTATCGCAATTATAATACTAGATATTATTATTGAAATAATACTATCTCCTTTTGCATACCAACAAATAAAAGCAAATAGTGGTGTTACAAAAGTTATACCGTACCATATCATCATATATTGTTTTGGATTAAAGCCACTAAAAATAATAGTATATAAATGATAACTGGTTGTCATACCTAGAAAAAATAAAAAGACATTTAAACTTGCTCTTAATGGTGTTTTACTATATACAGAAATTAAAACTCCAAATAAAATCCATATACTAAATCCCGAAAACACATTTCTTAAATCTAATATTCCTAATATATGTTGCCACCATATTGTATCATCTATTGCCATATTATCTAGCCATTTTGAAAATATTCCCAGTATTATTCCTAGTATTAAAATCAAAAGACTATTGGTTATTTTTTTGGACATTTTTATGTTACTAGGCTTTCTAATATTATTTAAAAAATTTTTCATAATACACATCACTCTAAATTACTATTTTCTTCATTACATATGGTATCATTTAATGAATATCTTTACAATAAATTATGATTTTTCCTAATCTATAGATAATACGTTATAAAAAAACTAGTCCATTTCTGAATTAGTTGTTTCTTAAAACTCGAAAAGTTCGAGCATACCTCATTTTGGAGCAAGTGAGCGGGATCGAACCGCCATCTCAACCTTGGCAAGGTCGTATACTAACCATTGTACTACACCTGCGTGAACTAATCATAACAAAAGAATAATAAAAAAGCAATAAGATAATTACAAAATACTAAATAAATGTTATAATACAAAATGGGAAAGGAAAACTTACATGAAAGCAAAAATAAAGGAACTATTTTATTGGATAAAAAAGAATATTACTTTATATGTTACAACTAATAAATTATTTTTAGTTTATTTATTAATGGCTATTTTAGGTACAGTATTTTTAAGACTATTTACCGTAGGAAATCCTTTTTCTTTAAAACCATTATTAATGGATTTAGCTTTAATACTATTAATTGGTTCTTTAGGTTATTTGTTTAAAACTAATAAACAGCATACCTATTATTTTATTATCTTAATTGTATATTCGTTAATTGAATTTATTAATCATATATATTATATATTTTATACATCCTTTGCTTCTTTTAGTGAGCTAGCAGGATTAGGTCAAGCCGAAACAGTAACAGGAGCCATATTTGAAAAATTATCGCCCCTACAATTTATTTATTTTTTATTTCCCCTTATGTTTTATTTTATTTATCATAAATTAACTAAAACATCATCTTATTCAATACTAGAAAAAATTCAAAAAAGTAAAAGATTATTTTTGGGAACAGCTTGTGTAGGGACAATATTTTTAGTTTATAGTTTTATGACTGCTACTTCTACAGATTACAGTCGTTTAATGAAACAATGGAATCGAGGAGCTATTGTTGAAAGATTTGGTATTATTCTTTATCAAGGAAATGATTTAGTACAAACTTTACGTCCTCGTATTAGTTCTTTATTTGGTTATGAAGAATCAGCAGAGTTATTTAAAGATTTCTTTACAACTAAAGATGATCAATATGATAAAAAGAATAAATATACTAATATTTTAAAAGGCTATAATATCATATTTGTTCATATGGAAAGTATCGGCGAATTCTTAATGGATTTAAGTTTTAATGGGGAAGAAGTAACTCCTACTATTAATAAGTTAGCTAAAGAAGGAATGTTTTTTAATCGTTTTTATCCGCAAGTAAGTTCTGGTACTTCATCTGATAGTGAGTTTACTTTACTAACCTCTTTACTACCAGTATCTAGTGGGATAGTATTTACTAGTTATTATGATCGTAATTATATTACTATTCCGAAACTATTAAGTGAAAAGAATTATTATACCTTTAGTATGCATGGAAATTATGCTTCAATGTGGAATCGGGAAAAAGTTCATCCTAAATTAGGATATCAAGAAATGTATTTTCGGGAATCTTTCCAAATCCCTGCTAAAGAAGATAAAGACTATATTAATCTAGGAATATCAGATCATGCTTTTTTTGAACAAGCTATTCCTAAATTAGAAAATATTGAAAATACTCATAAAAATTATATGGGAACAATGATTACTTTATCTAATCATTCACCATTTACATTCTTAGATAAATATGGTGATTTTGATTTAAGTACTACTTTTGAAGATGAAAATGGGGAAGTTATCACTACTGATTATTTATCTGAAACTGCTGTAGGAAGATACATTAAAAGTGCTCACTATGCCGATGTTTCTTTAGGAGAATTTGTTGAAGCAGTTCGTAATTCTTCCTCATTTAATAAAACTGTATTTGTTTTTTATGGCGATCATGATGCTAAATTAACTCGGAAAGAAATTAATGAATTATATAATATGAATCCTGAAACAGGGGAATTATATATAGAAGGAGATGCAAATTATATAGATTATAACTCCTTTGAACATGATTTAAATAAAAATACCCCATTAATTATTTGGTCAAAAAATAAAGATATTCAAAATAAATTAAAAGGAACAATTGATTATCCTATGGGAATGATTGATGTAGCTCCGACAATTGGTAATATGTTAGGAATTAAAAATGAATATGCTTTAGGACATGATATCTTTAATATTAAAGATAATAATATTGTTATTTTCCCTAATGGTAATTTCTTAACTCATAATCTTTATTATAATGGTTCTTCTGAAAAATATTATATTACTAAATTAGGAACATTTATTGACCAAGATTACATTGAAAAATGTAAGTCTTATGCGGAAAAAAGATTAGAAGTAAGTAATGCTATGATTATCCATGATTTAATTAATAATGAGGGAGCAACTTTATATAGTAATGAAATTCATGGTAGAGAAGAGGAACAAACAAATGAATAAAAAACAAAAAATATTAATAACTGTTATTATAATAGTTGTTTTATTAATTGTAGTTAGTAGTTTGTTTTTTTATCAAAAAAATGATCAAGATCAGGAAGTAACTGAAAATGCTATCGAAGTAGTCGAGACTATTGATAATTATGAATATAGATTAGAAGAAAGAGATAGAGAAATATATAAAAAATACTTTTTAGAATTAAAAAAAGTTTTAGAAACAGAACCTATTGATCAAGAAGCATATGCTAAGTATGTAGCATTATTATTTGTAATTGATTTATATACTTTAGATAATAAAATTAGTAAATATGATATTGGTTCTTTAGAATTTGTTTATCATGAAGATCAAGAAAAATTTAAAAATAAATTAATGGATTCTTTATATAAATTAGTAGAAGATAATACTAATAGAAATCGAAAACAATCATTGCCTATTGTTAAAGATGCTACGATTCAAAGTATTCAAGAGACTACTTATAATAAAGGAAGTATTCCTCTACCTGGTTATTTAATTAAAGTTCATATTTCCTATGAACAAGATTTAGGTTATGATGAAAATGTAGAGATTACTACTGTTTATGAAAAAAATAAAATGTATGTAGTTTCCTTGCAAAATAGTGAAGAAGAATAACAAAAAAATTGTATATTCTTTTTTATTTTAGTATAATAAATCTAAGATAGGTGGTTACTATATGAAAGAAAAAAGTTACGTTAGTAGTTATGCCAAAGTTATAGTTTTGGTGTTAGCATTAATTGTTTTAGGAATTAGTTCAACATATGCTTATTATACATCCAATATTAGTGGAGAACCTAGT
>CAYTGK010000108.1:0-3831 GCA_964437305.1 uncultured Muribaculaceae bacterium | reverse complement strand
AGGAGTGCCACCCCCTGTGGACACTCCCTTAAAAAGAATAAAAAGGGGTTGGCTAGTGTGATACTAGCGACCAATTCGCCTAAAATCCGAATTGGTGATTATTATAATAATCGAAAAGGGGTGATTTGTCAAGCAAAAAATACAATATTGACAAAAAAAATTTTTAGGAATATAATGTTAATGAATTGGCCTAGTAGGTTAATCATAAATATATATTGAAAATAAAAAGTATTTCATTTTGAAGTATTTTTATTATCGTTAGAAGGAGAAATTTGATGTTAAAGTTATTTAAAAATTTAGGTAAAAAAGAACTTTTATTTATGGCAATTTCTATTGCCTTTATAGTTGTTCAAGTAATGCTTGATTTAAAGTTACCAGATTATATGCAAGAAATTACAACTCTTGTTCAAACAGGAGGCGATTCTAAAGAAATTTTAGTTCAAGGTGGCTATATGTTAGCTTGTGCTTTTGGAAGTTTACTAACTAGTGTTATTGTTGGTTACTTGGCAACTTATATTGCTAGTAAGTTTGGGCAAACAATTCGAAAATTAGTTTATCGAAAAGTTTTAAATTTTGGAACTGAAGATATTAAAGATTTTTCCGTTTCTAGTTTAATCACGAGAACAACAAATGATGTAGGACAAATTCAAATGTTGATATCTTTCGGATTACAAGCTTTAATTAAAGCACCAATCATGGCTGTTTTTGCAATTAGTAAAATTGCTGGAAAGAATATGCAATTTAGTATCTTAACTTTTGTTGCGGTTCTTTTGTTACTTATTTTAATTACAATTATTATTTTCTTAGTTATACCAAGATTTAAAATTGTTCAAAAACTAACCGATAATTTGAATAGAATTACTAGAGAAAATTTAACAGGTATTAGGGTTGTTCGAGCTTTTAATGCCGAAGATTATCAAAATACAAAGTTTAATGATGCCAACAACAAGCTAACAAATACGCAGTTATTTAATCAAAGAGTAATGGGAGTTATGAGTCCTTTTATGTCATTGGTTATGTCTAGTTTAACGTTAAGTATTTATGTTGTTGGAGCTGTTTTAATAACCAAAGCTTCTTTAATGGATAAACTCACTATTTTCAGTGATATGGTAGTCTTTTCATCTTATGCTATTCAAGTAATCATGTCATTCATGATGTTAGTTATGATTTTCTTAATTTATCCAAGAGCTAGTGTCTCTGCTAAACGTATTTTGGAAGTTTTAGAAAAAGAAAATAAAATTGTTGATGGAACAAAAAATAAAGGTATAGAGGAAGGGACGGTTGAATTTAAAAATGTTTCTTTCAAATATCCTGATGCTGATTCTTATATACTTAAAAATGTTTCTTTTAAAGCTAAGAAAGGTGAAACAATTGCTTTTATTGGAAGTACTGGCTCTGGTAAGAGTACACTTATTAATTTAATTCCAAGATTTTATGATGTTTCAGAAGGACAAGTTTTAGTTGATGGAGTTGATGTAAAAGATTATCATTTAAATAGTTTACATGAAAAAATAGGTTATGTACCTCAAAAAGCGGTCATGTTTGCTGGTAGTGTTAAAGAGAATGTAGCTTATGGAAAATCTAATCATAAAATAAGTGATGAGGATATAAAGAAAGCTATTGAAGTAAGTCAAGCTAGTGATTTTGTTTCCAAAATGGATGATGGAGTTAATTCTTTTATTGCACGAGGTGGTACCAATGTCAGTGGTGGTCAAAAGCAAAGATTAGGAGTTGCAAGAGCTATAAGTCGTCATCCTGAAATTTATATCTTTGATGATACGTTTTCAGCTCTTGATAATGAAACAGATTTAAAACTACGACGAGAGTTAAAAAAGTATACTAAAGATGCAACAACTTTAATTGTTGCGAGTCGAGTTGGAACTATTATTGAAGCTGATAAAATTATTGTGTTAGAGCATGGAGAAGTAGTTGGAATGGGAACTCATCAAGAATTACTTAAAAATTCTAAAGTTTACTATGAAATTGCAACAAGTCAATTAGAAATGGAGGAATTAAAATGAGACATGGACGAAGAAGAAATAATGAAAAACCTAAAAACTTTAAAGAAGCAATGAAAAATCTTATTTTCTTTTTAAAACCTTATTTACCTATGATAATTGTGGCTGTTATTTTAGCAGGCATCAGTTCAACTTTCTCAATTATTGGACCTGATAAGATAAAAGATATTACGAATGAAATAATACTTGGACTTCAGGGAACAATTAATATGGATAAGATTAAAAAAATTGCTATTTTCTTATTTACTATTTATATTATTGGAGCTATATTAAATTATCTTGAAGACTTTATTATGGCAACAGTTACTAATCGTTTTTCCAAAAAACTTCGAAGTGAAATAAGCGAGAAAATTAATAGATTACCTTTAAAATATTTTGATAAGACTCCTTATGGAGATATATTATCAAGGGTTACCAATGATGTTGATACAATGAGTCAAACTGTTAATCAAAGTATTTCTACCTTAGTTAGTAGTTTAACTTTATTAATAGGCTCTGTAATTATGATGTTTCATACTAATTATATTTTAGCAATTACAGCTATTTTATCTAGTTTATTTGGTTTCTTATTCATGACTATTGTTTTATCAAAAAGTCAAAAATATTTCTTAGCTTTCCAAGAAGAATTAGGTGATTTGGATGGTCAGATTGAAGAAACTTATGCAGGACATAATATTGTTAAAGTTTATAATGGATATGAACAAGAAACAAAAGCCTTTGATGCCATTAATGAAAGGATGTTTAAAAGTTCAATTAAAAGTCATTTCTTTTCAGGTTTAATGCAACCTTTCATGGCCTTTATAGGTAACTTTGGTTATGTTTGTGTTTGTGTTGTTGGCTCTTATCTTGCGTTAAATGGTCATATCTCTTTTGGAGTTATTATTGCCTTTACTATTTATGCAAGATTATTCACGCAACCATTATCTCAACTTGCCCAAGTTGCAACGAGTTTTCAAAGTGCAGGAGCTGCTAGTGAAAGAGTCTTTGAATTTTTAAGTGAAGAAGAAATGAAAAATGAAAAAGATTTTACAAATTATTTAGATAAAAATAAAGTAGTAGGTAATATTGAATTTAAACATGTAAATTTTGGATATGATGAGGGTAGAACAATTATTAAAGATTTCTCAATGAAAGCTAAAGCTGGTTCTAAAATTGCCATTGTTGGTCCAACGGGAGCTGGAAAAACAACCTTAGTTAATTTACTTATGAAATTTTATGAGACTAATTCAGGTGAAATTTTAATTGATGGTATTGATATAAAAAATTTAACAAGAGAAAATATTCATGATTTGTTTATTATGGTATTACAAGATACTTGGGTTTTTGAAGGAAGTATTAAGGATAATATTGTGTATAATAAAGAAAATGTTTCCTTAGATAAAGTTAAAGAAGTATGTGAAGTTGTAGGACTTGATCATGTAATTAAGACTTTAAGTAAAGGATATGATACTATTCTTTCAGATAATGAAACTTTATCAGCTGGTGAGAAACAGTTATTAACAATTGCTCGTGGTATGATCAAAAATGCTCCTTTCTTAATTCTCGATGAAGCAACTTCTTCAGTTGATACAAGAACTGAGGAGCTAGTAAGTAAGGCTATGGATAAATTAACCGAAGGAAGAACATCATTTATTATAGCTCATCGACTTTCAACTATTAAAAATGCTGATTTGATTTTAGTTCTTAATGAAGGAAATATAATTGAACAAGGAACACATCAAGAATTACTTGCTAAAAAAGGTTTTTATGCTAACCTATATAATTCACAATTTGAAAGTATATCTAAATAAAAATATAATATAATTTTAATACT
>CAYTGK010000107.1:0-3837 GCA_964437305.1 uncultured Muribaculaceae bacterium | reverse complement strand
TTTTAATTGAAAATAATCAAACTAATGCTAAATGTTTTGAAATTGTTTTAAATAAACAAACAAGTATGTGGGAAAGAAAAATAAGTCATGATGATTTCTTAACACTTCGAATTGGAATAGGGGATATTGATGCCAAAATTGAAGTTGATTATGAAAAAGAAAGATTTACATTAGTTGATGATAATCTTAAACAATTATTATTTAAATTAGGAGGAGAAGATAAAAAATTAGATGATGTTCCCGTTACAGTATCTTTAACGGAAAAAAACATTATGGCAATTACTTCAGATATTAAACTTGGTTATCAATTTTTAGAAACAATGGTTTTACAAATGATAGCTTATCATAGTTTTGAAGAATTAAAAATTGTTATTTTGACAACGGAAGAAAATGCTACTTATTTTGAATATTTAAAATTAACTCCATTCGTTTGGAATAATCAAAAAACATTTAGATTTTTTGGGACTTGTAAAGAAGAAATTAATCAAATATCTTTATATTTAATGGATGAATATATGAGTCGGAAATATCGAGATAAAGAAAGGACCAATGAAGTTGATAATCCAAATTTCAGAAATTATTTACCATATTATGTTATTATTACAGATGATTATAAGAATATGCGAAATGTGGAAATATTAAATAAAATTTTACATGAACAATGTAATTTTGGTTTCTCATTAATTACAATTGATAGAAGTTTAAGAAGATTACCAGATGATGCTAAAGTATATATTGATATTAATGCTGATACTAGTTTGATGTTAGAGCCAGATTTAACAAGTGGAATTAAACAAGAATTTAAAGCAGATTTTAATAATTTAAATATGAATTTATTAACAACAAGAGTTGCAAACGTTCCAATAGAATTTCAACAAGGAAGATTTAATTTACCTGAAACTTATACTTTCCTTGAAATGTATAATGTTGGACGAGTAGAACAATTAAATGTTATTAATCGTTGGCGTGAATCAAACCCAATATCAAGCTTACAAGCACCTGTTGGAATAAGTGAAACTGGTGATTTATTGACCTTAGATGTTCATGAAAAAGTACATGGACCTCATGGATTAATTGCAGGTATGACTGGTTCTGGTAAATCCGAATTTATTATAAGTTATATTTTATCAATGGCTGTTAATTATCATCCTTACGAAGTTAGCTTTGTTTTAATTGATTATAAAGGAGGAGGTTTAGCAGGAGCTTTTGAAAATAAGGATACTGGGGTTAAATTACCACATATTGCAGGAACAATTACCAACCTTGATCAAACTGAAATTACAAGAGCCTTATCAAGTTTAAATTCTGAACTTCGAAGACGTCAAAAAATATTTAATGAAGCTCGTGATAAATTAAATGAAAGTACTATTGATATTTATAAATATCAAAAATTATATCGAAATGGGCAAGTAGATGAACCAATGAGTCATTTGATAATTATTAGTGATGAGTTTGCAGAATTGAAAATGCAACAACCAGAGTTTATGGATGAATTAATGTCAATTGCTCGTATTGGTCGTAGTTTAGGAGTTCACTTAATTTTAGCAACTCAAAAGCCAAGTGGTATTGTTAATGATCAGATTTGGAGTAACTCACGTTTTAAGGTTTGTTTAAAGGTGCAAGATAGAAGTGATTCAATGGATATGTTAAAACGTGATGATGCAGCTAGTATTACAAACATTGGTAGTTTCTTCTTACAAGTAGGTTTTAATGAATATTTCTATTTTGGACAAAGTGCTTGGTCAGGAGCACCTTATTATCCAAGTGATTTTAGAATTAAAAAAATAGATACGTCTATGGATTTTATTAATAACTATGGTGCAATTTATAAAACGATTGATAATACTAAGAAAAAACAAATTAAGAGCCAAGGAGAAGAAATTACAAATATTGTAAAATATCTTGCTGATGTAGCTGAGAAAGAAAACATCGTTGTTCCTCAACTATGGCTTAATAGAATACCTAACTATATTAAATTAGATGCTTTGAAAAAGAAATATAATTATAAAAAAGATTTATATATTAATCCAGTTATTGGTGAATTTGATGATCCAGTTAATCAGCAACAACATTTGCTCACTTTACCAATAAGTCAAGCTGGTAATACTATTGTCTATGGAGTATCTGGAAGTGGTAAAGAATTAGTTTTGACAACGGTTGTTTATTCCTGTGCAACGACTTATGAGCCTGAAGATGTTAATTTTTACATTCTTGATTTTGCATCTGAAACAATGACTGCTTTAAGAAATTTACCTCATGTTGGAGATGTAATTCTTTCAAACGATAAAGATAAATTAGAAAATTTATTTAAATTAATTAATACTTATGTCGATGAAAGAAAACGATTATTTGTAAATTATGGTGGTAGTTTAAATGAATATAAAAAATCAACAGGTAAAAAAATTCCAGCTATCATAGTTATGATTAATGGTTTTGATTCTTTCTCTGAATTATATCCAGATTATGTTGAATTATTGTCAAAATATACAAGAGAGTGTCCAAGATTTGGTATTTATTTCATGATAACTGCTAATGGTACAAGCTCTGTTCGTTATAAGTTAAGTCAAAACTTTAAACTTGTTTTAGCTCTTGAACTTAATGATAAGAGTGATTATTACTCAGTAGTTGGAAAAACACAGATTACACCTAGTAAAGCTGTTGGTCGTGGATTAGTTCGTGTTGGGGAAGGTATATATGAATTTCAAACTGCTCATCCATCACGTCAAGAAGAAAGTAATGACTTCTTTAAAAAACTTTCAGTTGAACTTAATGGGAAATATAAGACTAAAGCAATTAAGATACCAGTTTTACCTGATAAAGTTAATATGAAATTAGTAAGTGATAAATTAGATGATTTAACTAATATTCCAGTTGGTATTAATAAAGAAACTCTTAATGTTTGTTTATATAATTTTAAAGCTGATTTCTTTAATAAAATTACAGCTAGTGATATTGAAAATACTAAATCTTTTGTCCGAGAATTATTAAGTGAATTTAATAGTATTACAAAATTTAAAACTTATCTATTTGATTCTAATAATCAAATTACAGATAATTATGCTAATATTACCAAATATACAAATAAATTTGATGAAGTTTTAAATAGTGTTACTGAGAATATTGATAAAATATATGTTGAATATGAAGAAAGTGGTTTTGATAATGCAATTACAACAAAGTATCAACCTATGCTATTTGTTATATATGATTTTAATAACTTTAAAAGTAAAATAACAGTTGATTTAAATAAAGTTATGACAAATTTATTTAATAAAGCTAGTAAATTACCAATTATTAATTTTGTAGTAGTTGATAGTGTTGATAACTTTAAGAAAATTGAATATGATACTTGGTTTAAACAAGTAAATGCACCAGATAATGCTATTTGGATTGGTGAAGGTATTGCTAATCAGTTTACAATTAAATTAATCAAAAGTACAGATCGAAGTTTACAAGCTCAAATTGGTAATGACTTTGGTTATGTAGTTGTAAATGGAAAACATACTTTAGTAAAAGTATTAACATTTGATTCAAATAATTTGGCAGAAGAAAATAAAAAAATTGAAAGTAATATAGAGGAGTTATAGTATGAATCATAAAGTTTTAGTAGAAGTTTATATACCAGAAATGGATATTAAATATGACTTATTTATTCCAGTAAATAAGAAAATTGGAAATATTATAATTAATTTAGTAAAAGCAGCTCATGAATTATCACAAGGAGCATATCCTATAAGTGCTAATCATGGACTTATGAATAGTGAAACTTGCGAATTTTATAATACAGATTTGAATTTAAAAGAGGCTAAAGTTTTGAATGGAACTAAGTTGATACTT
>CAYTGK010000106.1:0-3857 GCA_964437305.1 uncultured Muribaculaceae bacterium | reverse complement strand
TTTTTTATTATTTGACATTTATTTTACTTCTTCTCTATTTTCAATTCCATCAATTATATAATCTTCACTTTTATGAGGTTCACATCTTAATAAATCTAAATAATCAAGTTGTCTTAAAACTTCATAAACAACAATCGCACAACAATTAGCTAAATTAAGACTTCGAACATTACTAGTCATAGGTATTCGCATACAATGTTCTAAGTCTTGTTTTAAAATATCTCTTGGAATACCAGTTGATTCTTTTCCAAAGATTAAATAAATATCTCCTTTAAGATAACTTTCCTTATAATCAAAACTTGTATGGGGTTTCTTTCCATATCTTGTAAAATAATAATAAGTTCCTTTATTTTTACTTTTAAATTCTTCAAAATTCTTATAAACATAATATTCTAACTTATCTATATAATTAACCCCACTTCTTTTAATACTTGCAGAATCTAACTTAAAACCTAGTGGTTCAATCAAATGTAATCTCGTACCTGTTGCAACACAAGTTCGCATAATATTACCTGTATTAGTTGGTATTTCAGGCTCATATAAAACAATATTTATCATAACTACCTCCAGAAAAATTATATAATAAGTATTTTAAATTGTAAAGTTTAAAGAGGTAAAGAAATAACAACTTTTGTCCCTTTATTTATCTCAGAATAATATTTAATTTTTCCTCCATGAAGTTCAACAATTTCTTTTGATAAACTAATTCCAAGTCCTGTACCATTCTTTTTAGTTGTATAAAACATAGTTCCAATATTATTTAAAGTATCTATATCCATCCCTATTCCATTATCTTCAATAATTATTTGAAAATATTTTTTTAATACTCTAGTAGTTATTTTTATAATCATCTCGCCTTTTTTAGCATCAAATGCTTCATCAGCATTTTTTAAAATATTTACTAAAACTTGTTTAATTCGATTATAATCAACATTTAAATATAATTCATCATCAGGTAAATCCATTTCAATTTTAATCTTATTTTCTTTAAAAAATAAATTAAGTGATTCCATAACTTCATCAAGTAACATATAAATATCTACAACATCTGGATTAATACTTAGTTTTGTATATTCTAAATAATCATCCATCAAAGTTAAAGTTCTTTCAATTTCACCTTTAATAATTGGAATGTATTTATGTACTTTCTCTCCATTATCCATATCTAACATATCCAAATATCCTTTACAAACGGCAATGGGATTTTTAATTTCATGAGTAAGTTTAAAAAGGGATGTTCTTAAAACTTTTTCTTTTTCTAATTCTCTAATAGCTGTATTTAAATTCATTATTTCTTCTCCTCTCAATAAAAATATAAAAACTAAATAACTACTACCATAGAATACTAACATTTTTATAATTACATCTAAGAAATTTTTCATAAATAAAGTATTAGGATTATTGAAATAAAAGATTTCAATTGACAAAATAATACTTTTAATAAAAACAAAGATATAAATTAAGGATTTAGGTTTAATAGATTTACGATTAATTATCAAATAAATAACATAATAGAGTACATATTCAAAAAAGATAAAAAAGGGATTATATTGTTTAAAATAAACATAATAAAAACCAATCAATAAAGATATAATAATACTTGTTAATTCTTTTCTTTTTAAATAACTAATTAAAAGAGGAATATTAATTAAAATTAAAGATTTAGAATAATCTCTTAATAAGATAAAAAGAATTACTTGAATTATTAATATCAAAGATAAAACTAAGGTATCATCTTTCCTTTTATAGTTATGATTATAAGATAAATTAATCAAATAAATGGAAATTGGTAATAAAAGAATTGTTACATTAAAAACAATATAGGCCATATTACCACCTCAAGAATATTGTCGCATATTGTTGTGTCGAATTTTGTCGAATTTTGTCGACTAATTAAAAAAAAACAAGATTACTCTTGTCATTTTTTTATATCATCAATATATTTTTTTAATTGTTTTGAATTACTACCTAAAATAATCTTTAATTGATTATCAATTTCAACAATTCCTTTAGCTCCTAATTTCTGAATAGCTTCTTTATTAACTTTCGTGGTATCTCTTAAAGTTACAACAAATCGTGATAAATTATAATCACTACTAACAATATTATCTTTACCACCTAAATAATCAATTAATTTATTGATTTCTAAATGTGCATCTTTCCTAGTTGCTTTTAAAACGGCTAATAAAATAATTATTAAAATAATAGCTATTATTATATATTTTCCCATTTTTATCACCTACTATTTCATTATACACTATCAAGATTAAAAATAAAAGTAGTTTTAAAAAAAAGTCTTGAAATATTAAGACTTTTATGCTATTTAATTAATTTTTTTGATGATTCTTCTACTAAATCTTGCATAGCATTATTAATTTCTATTTCTTTAGCTATAACTTTTTTAATATGACCATCATAATCATTAATATCATAAGTTAAAACTGTTTGAGGTTGCCATTGATAACTTGGATAAAGTTTAGTTTCAAAAGCTAAGAAATCTTTTTCATAATTATAATCTTGAACATAAGCAGGAATTGAATTTTGAAGAGCAATTTCAATTATTTTTTGTTTTGTTTCTTCTAAATGTAATGAATTATTATTCTTATCAATATAAAAGCTATTTCCATCTAATAGAACAATGGATTTTCCATCATGAAAATCAGAAACCATATCATACATATAAGGAATAGCTAGTTCTCCTTGTTTATTAATAAATCCATATTTATGAGTTTTTATATCTAAAACTTTTGCTAAACCGTCTTTAAAATCACCAGCTGTTTGGAAGATTGGTGGAATTACTTCATGACCTTCTAAATCAATAAATCCAAAGTTATTTTTTTGATCTTTTACTCTAATTAATCCTTCACTTTCATGAGATATATAAGAATAAAATTTATCAGTTATAAAATTTCCAAATCTATCAATTAAACCTTTCTTTAAAAAACCAAATTGAGCTATAAAAATACCATCTTTCGATACACAAGCATCAATTGTAAAATTATTAGTTCTCGGTAATAACTCTTGACCATCTAGGCAAATAATAGTTGTTCCTTCATTTTTAACATGAACACTTGCTAAATTACCATAGAAATCACTTGCTGAATCATAAATTGCCTCAGTAACTTGAACTCCTTTTTTATCAATAAAGCTAGTTTTATAGTTTTCAGATTCAATTCTTGCTATACCATCACTAAAGGGATAGGCTCTCCTTACTTGCTTAGGAAGTTCAATTACAACTTGATTATTTAAATTAACATACTTATGAATACCTTTTTCTTTAATATGTATTAAACCTTCACTTGGATAATCAATTTCATCATAGATAGCTGGTATTACTTCTTCCCCTTTAGTATTAATTAATCCATATTTAGAATCTTTACTAATAATTGCATAACCATTTTTAAAATCACTTATAAAATCATATTCCAAACTAATTTTTATATTTTGCTTATTAATAATAAATGATTTACAATTCTTTTTAACAACTGCTAAACCTTCATTAAAATTATTAGTAGCATCATATATACAAGGAATAACTTCTTGTCCTTTCTTATTAATAAATCCAAACTTTCCTTTATATAGGACTTTCCCCATATCTTCTTGAAAATCAAAAATTTTGTCATACTTGGAAACTGTAGCTTTAATAACTACATAATCATGTCTTTCCATAACTCCTCCTCAAGTTAGGTATAATATCATTTTTTTTTGCTTTTGACAACCTTTTTTTAAGTTTTAATTTTCTTTTTTAGCAAAATCTTCTAAAACTTTACTAGTTGCTGTTAAAATAGGAGAAACAGACCCTCCAATATGATAATTATAAATAATTTTAGCTAAATATTCTGAACAATCAGCAATTA
>CAYTGK010000105.1:0-3992 GCA_964437305.1 uncultured Muribaculaceae bacterium | reverse complement strand
ACTTTTTAATTAAAAAATGCTACACTTATTAAAGTGAGGCGATGTAAATGCAATAATATTCAATCAGTAGCTTTTGAATCTAAATTAATATTTAGAAATGATATACAGAAAAGATTTCAGTTAATTGAGAAATGGCATTTGGTATTAAGTATTTGTGATATTGTGTGAAAGGAATGTAAAATTCTTTAATTCATGTAATTTCAATTTAAAAGTTAAAGATTTTATTGTGAAAAAATAAAAATATATTATTCTGGAGCTTAAAAAAAATTATTTATTAGAAAGGTACTTGAAGTTATGTTAAATTTAGAAGAAAAAGTTGTTATTGTAACAGGAGGAACTAGAGGAATAGGGTTAGAAACAGTTAAAGCTTTTTTAGAACAAAAAGCTAAAGTTATTTTATTTGGTTCAAGAAAGGAAACAGTTACTAAAGCGTTAGATGAATTAAAAGAATTAGGATATCAAGTTAAAGGTTATTATCCCAATTTAAATGATTATGAAGAAATCGAAAAAGTAATTAAAGAAATATATAAAGAATATAAACATATTGATATTTTAATTAATAATGCTGGAATGTCTTCTAATAAAAAGATTGAGGATATAACAAGTGAAGAGTTTACTAATGTTATGAATCTTAATGTCAATGCGATGTTTAATGTTATAAAAGCTGTTGTTCCTTATATGAAAAAAGATCAAAGTGGAGTTATTTTAAATACTAGTTCTATGGTTAGTATTTATGGTCAACCATCAGGTGTTCCTTATCCAGCTTCAAAATTTGCAGTTAATGGGTTAACTAAATCATTATCAAGGGAACTTGCCCCTTTTAATATTCGGGTTAATGCAGTAGCTCCAGGAATAATAAAAACTGATATGGTTTCATCTCTTAAAGAAGAAATGATAGCTCCTCTTATTAAAACTATACCATTAGGTCGAATTGGAGAACCTAGAGATATTGCGAATGCTTTTTTATTTTTAGCAAGTGATATGGCAAGTTATATAACAGGAGTTATTTTACAAGTTGATGGAGCAGCTAGAAACTAATTAATATATAGTAACGTTATGCAATAAGAAGAAAAACTATATGTACTATATGAAAAATAATTTCTTATTCAGATAATTTAAATGCATATTTTGCATAAAAAATGCAAAAAATAAAAATAAAGTATTAAATATTCTTGATTTTATATTGAAATAGGCATATAATGTTCTTGAAGGGAGAAATTGCAAATGATTTTAGAATTTAGTGTAACTAATTTTTTATCATTCAAAAATAAAGTTGTTTTTAGTATGTTTGCTAATACTAATAAAGGTTTAGACAATAATTATGTTATTTTAAATACTAAAAAGATTCTTAAAACTGCTGCTATTTATGGAGCTAATTCATCAGGTAAAACTAATTTATTTGAAATTTTAACTAAAGTTATTTTAATGCTTAGAAATTCAAATAATGCTGATATTAATGCAAAATTGCCAATAATTCCATTCAAATTTGATAAAAATACTGTTAATAGTCCAAGTGAATTTGAAATTAAATTCATTATAGATAACGTAAGATATGTGTATGGTTTTAGTGCAGATAAAAATAAGATATATGACGAATATTTATATTATTATCCAAATGGTAGAGAAACTAAAATTTTTGATCGAACTAATACTAATGACTATTCATATTCTCAAAAGGATGAAAGAATATTAAAAGATATTGAAAACAAAAATGCTCCTAATAAGTTTTTTTTAGCAACTGCTACCAATTGGAATTATGAAAAAACTAAACCAGCTTATAATTTTTTAACTCATAATATAGGTATTTGCTTTAACATTGAAGAATTAAAAAGTATTGCTTTTAATGCTTATGCACATGAAGATGAAAAATTAAAAAAATTTACTTTAGATTTTTTAAAGAAAACAGATTTTGATATTGAAGATTATAAAGTTTCTAAAGTTGAGGTTCCAGATGAATTATTAATTAATATACCAGAATTCTTTAAAAAAAATTTATCTGAAAATCCTAAAGCTTTTCAAGTTGTATTTAAACATAAAGGTAACAATTATTTAGATTTAAATGAAGAATCTTTAGGAACCCAAATGATATTTGCACTTATACCATTTATTGCTGATACATTTAATCATAAAAAAGTTTTAATAATTGATGAGTTAGATAAGAGTCTTCATCCATATTTAGTACATTATATTGTTGAAATGTTTAATAATCCTGAAATTAACATTAATGGAAGTCAATTGATTTTTAATACTCATGATACTAATTTATTAGATTTAAATATTTTAAGAAGAGATCAGATTTGGTTTACGGAAAAGAATAATGAAAGTGGAATATGTGATTTATATTCACTAGCTGACTTTTCAGTAAGAAAATCTGAAAATATTGAAAAAGGATATCTTCTTGGTAAATATGGGGCTGTACCATTTATTAAGAATGATTTAAATTTATGGGAAGAATAAATGATAAAAGAAAAATTAGTAGTGATAGAGTAGGAAAACAAAGAAATAGAAAAAATAAAATAATTATTGCTGTTGAAGGTAAAAATAAAACTGAAAAAATATATTTTGATAATTTTGATGATGGAAAAAAAATCTTATTCAATAACAATTGCCAAAGGCAATGATACAGATCCACTAAAGTTAGTAAAAAGTTTAGATAAAGAAATTAGAAAAAATGAATTATCTTTAGAAGATGGAGATATGGCTTTTTGTGTATTTGATGTTGATACCAATTCTAAAAAAAATAAAATTATTGCTGAAGCAATCGAATTAGCTAAGAAAAAGAACATAAAGATAATTACTTCAACTCCTTGTATTGAATTATGGTTTTTATTACATTTTGAATATACAACAGCTAATTTATCAAATGAAGATGTTATTAAAAGATTAAGAAAATTTTGCCCAAAATATGAAAAAAATAAGAATATCTTTCTATTAATAAATGATAAAGTTAAAATTGCAATAAAAAATGCTAAACGTTTGGAAAAATATCAAATAGATAATAATAGAGAAATAGGAATGGTAGAAGCTAATCCTAATACAGAAATGTATAAAATAGTTGAATATTTATTGAAAAAATAATTTGGTATATTTTTTCTTTTTTTATCCATGATATAAATGGTGATAATATGGAAGAAAATATAAATGCATTAGATGAATTACATAAAGGCTCTTGTATGGGTATGGATGCTATACATTTTATATTAGATAAAGTGGAAGATGAAAGTTTTAAAGAAATACTTAATAAACAATATAAAACTTATCAAAATATTAATAAAGATATTGAAAAAATTTATCCAGAATATAATGATGGGAAACCACATTCAACTGGAGCTATGACTAAAGCTATGACTTATTCAGGTATTGAAATGAAAACAATGAGTGATACTAGTAATTCCAAAATTGCTGAATTATTAATTCAAGGAACTAATATGGGAATAATTGAAGGAAGAAAAATTTTAAATAATAAAAAAATAGACCAAGAAGTTGAACATCTAGTTGATAGATATGTTGGTATGCAAGAAAAATATCTTGAAGTTTTAAAAAGGTATCTTTAACTTCAAGATATTTTATTTAAAAAAATTTCCAATTTCAATATTTAAAGCTTCGGAGATTCTTCCTAAGATAGCAATAGTTAAATGCTTATTTCGACTTTCATTTTCCATATCACAGACATAACCTCGAGAAACTTCAATCATATCAGCTAATTCTTGCTGAGTTAAATCTTGTTCTATTCGAAATTTCTTAATATTCTTTCTGATAATATTGTAATAATATTCATCATCATGAATATAAGCTTTGTCTCTTATTAATCTTTTTTTATAAGAAACTACCATATATTTACCACCAACCAAAATTATTTTCTATAAAAAATATTGAAATTTATATAGTCTATTAGCCACTTTTGTGTTATACTAATAATAAAGTAAAGTTATTATAAAGGAAGGATAAAAAAATGGAAATAGAATTAAAAAAGAAAAGTAATAAAAAAATAA
>CAYTGK010000104.1:0-4012 GCA_964437305.1 uncultured Muribaculaceae bacterium | reverse complement strand
TTTAGCTTTAGCAAGACTTGGTATTAATAAAATTAGTTTAGTTGATTATGATAAAGTTGATATTACCAATATTAATAGACAAGTGATGGCATATCATTCAACAATTGGAGAACTTAAGGTTGAGGTTTTAAAAAAGATGATTTTAGATATTAATTCTAATTGTTTAGTTAAAACTTATCCAATTTTTTATAATTCTGAGACTAAAGATATTATTTTTGATGAAGATTATGATTATATCTTAGATTGTTGTGATTCTCTTAAAAGTAAAGAATTGATTATAAGGGAAGCTGTAAAAAGAAAAATTAAAATAATATCAAGTATGGGGGCTGGTTTTAAGTTTGATCCAACGAAGATAAAAATAGCTAAATTAAAGAATACTAGTTATGATAGTCTTGCTAAGACTTTAAGATATAATTTAAAAGATAACAAAGACTGTTTAGAAATACCTGTTATTTATTCAACAGAAGTAGTAGAAAAACATGGGAAAGTAATTGGGTCTAACACGATTATTCCCAATATGTTTGGTCTTTATATGGCAAGTATTATTTTAAATGAAATAAGAGGTGAAAAATGAAAAAGTTTAAGGAATTTGGTCCAACATTTATATTAATTATTTTAATGCTTATTTGTTTAATTTATTCTTTAGTAAAATAAAAGAGTTATTTTGAAACTCCTTCTAAATTAAAATTAGGTATAAAATCTTTATTACTAGTATTATCAAGTTGGCAATAAGCATTTTTAATTCCAATATCTAAGGCATAATCAATTACTTCATCATAGTCATGTTTTTTTATATGGTGATTTAATTCTTGATATTCTAATTTTTTAATTATAGTATATTGATTCATAATACTAATATAGATATTATCATGATAAGTATTATATAAATATGATAATATTTTTTTGGTATCTTCTTTTAAAGTTGGAAGCATTAAATGTCTTACAATTACTCCTTTTTGAATATTACCATCTTTATCAAATTGAACTTTTCCAACTTGTTTATACATTTCATTAATTGCAAGAGTTGCTGTTTCAAAATAATGAGGAGCTTTTGAATATTTAATTGCATAATTATCATCATAGTATTTTAAATCAGGAAGATATATATTAATTAGTCCATTTAACATTTTAATTGATTCTTTATTTTCATAACTTGAAGTATTATAAATAATTGGAATTTTAAGACCCTTTTGTTTAGCAATTTTAATAGCTTTAATAATTCCTATTATATGAGGAGTTGGAGTTACTAAATTAATATTAATTGCTCCTTTTTTTTCTAATTCTAACATAATTTCAGCTAATCTTTTAATAGAAATATTTTTACCAAAGTTTCCTTTTGATATATCTATATTTTGACAAAATACACATCCTAAATTACAACCTGAAAAGAAAATAGTTCCACTACCTTTTTTATTTGAGATACATGGTTCTTCAAAATAAGTTAAACAGGCTTTAGCAATTCTAATTTCATTAGTTTGTTGGCAATAACCAACTGTTGTATATCTATCAATTAAACAATTTCTTTTACATAAATTACATTTTCTTAAAACATTCATAAAAATCACCGAGAATATTATACTATGTATACTTTAAGATGTAAATGATAGAATTTAATATGAATAATTAGAGGATATGTTTTTAAAAAAATACACAAATTTAGAAAAAAAAGTATTCCTAAATCATTGCATATGATATAATAGTTAAAAATTGAGGTGATTTTGTGAAATATTATTTAATAGGAATTAAAGGTTCTGGAATGAGTGCCTTAGCTGGTTTATTATTTGACTTAGGTAATGTTGTAGTTGGCTATGATGATTCAATTGAATATAAGTTTACATTAGAGGGCTTAAATGCTCGGGGAATAGAAATTTATCATGATGATAGTTTTAAACCTAGTAAAGACTTTATAGTTTGCTATTCTAATGCACTTGGAGAAGAGCATAGAGAAGTTAAGAGATTAAAAGAGTTAAATTTAAAAATGATTCGTTATCAAGATTTAATTGGTAGTTTAACCAAAAAGTTTGAAACAATATCCATAAGTGGTACGCATGGTAAGACTACAACTAGTTTAATGATTTCTAGTATTTTAGATACTGTTTATGGAGCTAATTATTTTGTGGGAGATGGACGTGGACATGGTAATAGAAAAAATAGATTATTTGTATTAGAATCCTGTGAATATAATAAACATTTTTTAGAATATTTTCCTAAAACTTTAGTAGTTACTAATATTGAACTTGAACATACTGAATGTTATAAAGATATTGATGATATAATTGCTAATTTTAATATTCTTGCTGATAAAGCTAGTAATCTAGTTTTATGTGGTGATGATCAAAATGTTCGAAAGTTAAAAGTAAAAAATCAAGATGTTTATTATTATGGATTTAATTCAAATAATGATTTAGTAGCTAGTAATTTAGATTTAAATTCAAAATGTAGTTCGTTTGATGTTTATTTTAGAGGAAAATATTTTGATCATTATGAAATACCTTTATTTGGACGTCATATGGTTCTTGATAGTTTAGCTAGTATAATGGTTTCAATTATTTATAAAATAGATAAAAAAATTATTCAAAAAGAGCTTAGTCAGTTTCATGGTGCTATTAGAAGATTTAGTGAAATGAAAATAGGTGATACAATCATAATTGATGATTATGCTCATCATCCAACTGAAATTAATAGTGTTCTTAATAGTGTTCGTCAAAAATATCCTAAAAAAGAAGTAGTAGCTGTTTTTTTACCTAATACTTATTCAAGAACAAAAGATTTTATGAATGATTTTGCCAAAGTGTTAGAAAAATTTGATTATGCTTATGTTATGGATATTAAATGTGATCGTGAAAAAGCCGAAGATTATCCTGATGTTTCAAGTGATGTTTTAATTTCTAAAATTAAAAATGGTCATAAAATAAGTATTGAAACGGCAGCTACTTTAAAAAAACATCATGGTGATGTTATCTGTTTTATGAGTTGTGCTAATATTACTCCTATGATTGAAGCTTTCAAGAAAACTTTAAATGAATAACCTAACCTAAATATTAACTTTTCATATAATACATTGGTGATTGTATGAAAATACAAGTTATAGATGAAAAAATAGTTTTATATTTATATAACTATTTTTTTAAATCTACAGAAAAGGATATTATAATTAAAGAAATTAAAAAAATCTTTATTAGATTAATTAAGAATTATCATATCAAAATAGGTGGTATTTATAATGTTATAGCTTATGAAAACTTAAATTATGGAACAGTTTTAGAAATTGAAAAAATTGAAGAATTATTATTTAACCCTGATTTGATTGATATAAAAGTTCGTGTTATTAAAAATCAAGATTTTTATTTTAAAACTGATGATTACTTTTTAATAGAAAATTATAATAATATTTATTATCAAGATGGTTATTTTTATCTTAAATTAACTGATGATTTGAATTTAATATCTTTAATTGAATATGGAAGTATTGAATATAATTTAGATGATAAAATAAAAAAGATGAAATTAATATAAATGGTAATAAAATGTTATAAGCTATTACTTAAGTATAAAATGTAAATAACTAAAACATTTAATTAAATTGAAAAAAAATTAGAAATATGTTACATTAGTTTAGTATAAAAGGTGATTAAAGTATTTTGTTTAGTTATATTGAAATTGGAGATGATAAATATGAATGAAACTTTAACGAAACAAGAACAAAGTTTGTTAAAAAATATAATGAAAGTAAAAGATGAAGTTGGTAAGATGGAATTTACTGCTGAGTGTTCATTTGTAAGTGTAAAAGTAAATGGTAAGAAAGAAGTTTTAAAAGTAACTATAAAACCTGATAGTAATTTTTCACTTGATTATATTGATATGTTAGAAAATATGGTCAAAGAGGCAATTAATGTTGCAATGACTAAAGTAGATGAAACAATGGACAAGAAGATGGAAAAATATTTTGATATGATGCCAATTAAGTTTTTATTTTGATTATTATGTATTTAAAGTGTATTAGTAATTTAAT
>CAYTGK010000103.1:0-4050 GCA_964437305.1 uncultured Muribaculaceae bacterium | reverse complement strand
AAATTCGTCGAACTCTTTATGATAAATTATCTTTTGTTAATAAAGTGTTAAGTTTACTTATAAATAAAGCATTTCTAGCTTTTATATAATTTTACCATCGACGAACTTTTTTAAGGTTTTTTGCAAAAAGTATTGCTTTTTTAACTTACTTATGATATAAGTATATTATAAATATTGAAGTTTTACCTTACTCATTAGAGTTTTGAAACTTAATTTTTTTAATAATCATTTTTACTATCCTTTCATTTTGTTTTACCTTACTCATTAGAGTTTTGAAACTATTATTATCAACATAGATTAAATACATCTCTATTCGTTTTACCTTACTCATTAGAGTTTTGAAACTATTGCAAATGTTAGATCATATTTAATATTTACGAGTTTTACCTTACTCATTAGAGTTTTGAAACCAATTTTATTTAAAGAAGTAAGCATATTAATGATTATGTTTTACCTTACTCATTAGAGTTTTGAAACATTGTTTCTCCATTTATAGAGACATTACTCCTTCACCAGTTTTACCTTACTCATTAGAGTATAAAAAAACATCTAACTGAATTTTTCAATTCAACTAGATGTTTTATTTTTAGTTATTACATTTTATAATTAAGCAATAACAATTATATCAACATTATAATATTAAATACTAATTACTTTTATACTAATACAGTTTAATAAATTGTTTTAAAAACGACTGTCGATAGTAACAAAAATACTTTCTTTAACTCTCATTTTTGAAAATAATTTTCTATTCCCTCTAAACCATCAAAACTTAATTTAATAGGACCCCCTTTTAATTTTATTCCTAAATTCTTTTCATCTTCAGTATAACAATCTTCTTCAAAATTATCTCTTAAGAAAATAGCTATTCTATCCTCATCTTGAGAATCTATAAAATCAATTAAATTAATAGCTTCATCATCACTTAATAAATAGATTTCATTATCATTAATACGAACTCCTACATCTTGCATAAATTTTTTAACACTACCATCAAAATTTTCTGTTTTTTGATATTCTCGATATAAACTATCTAAATCAATATCACTTATTTTTCTTTTATCAACAAGTTTTACATCATCTTCATAAATACTACTTAATATTTTTTTCCTATTATTTAAATATCCAAGTCTATCTTTATAATTTTTCTTATTTTTTAAATATATATTATATAAAGTATCAATAGTTTCCGTATCAGCATAACCTTTAGCTGCTATATTATCTTCTTCTAATAGATAAATACCATTAGAAGATATTCTAACTCCATATATATTAACAAAATCTTTAAAATCTGTTTTACTTAAATCTTTTACATTAGGTATATGAGTATTTTTATAATGTTCAGCAAGTAAAACTAATTCATTAGAAGCAATATCTATATCATCTAAAACTAAAACTCTCCCTTTTCTTATAATTGATAATACTTCATCACGAACACTAAGTTCTTTTTTTTGTCTTTCTTCTAAAGAACCTAAAACATCAATTGTTAATTTACTTGGATAATTTTTCATTAGATAATTATGTAATATTTCATTATTTTCATTATTTTCAAAACCAGTTTCTATAAGATGTTGAGGTCTTATACCTCTAAATATTAAAAGTTTATCTAAAACAACCTTTAAATCACCACTATATCTTATTATTTTATAATCTTGATACAATTTAGTATTTAATTTATTTTCATAGTTTATTAAAATTATTGCTTCCGAAGATAAAGTAATATTATTTTTTATTCTTGTATCTAAATAACTTAATCTAGTAACTTTATTAATATCTTTCAAAGGCTCTAAAATAATAATATCTTCTTTTTTATAATCTAAAATTCCATTTAAAGTTATTTCTATAACATTATCTAAAGTAATAGTATTATTTTTAGGAATTTCTTTTACTTTCATAACTAAACCTAAATCTTCATAAGTAAATGTATCAGGAAAAGTTAAATTTAGACAATCTTTTAAATAACTAAAATTTGTATCATCTAAATAGTAAGTTCCATCTTCATCTTTCTTAATTGATTTACGAACTTTTCGCTCAATAAGTTTCATTTTTAAAGCTTCAACTTCTAAATCTTCAATGTTAATTTTATCTTCGTTTATATCATCAACCTTAAATTCCATTATTTTATTTTGCATATACACCACCAAACTTTCTTATTTTATAACAAATACATATATTACTAAACCTATTAAATAAATAAGAGTTAAAATACTTGGAATAAAGAGAATATTCACGAAAGCTTTATTATCATTTGTTTCTTTTAATTGTAAATTGTTTTGTGATAAAGCTTGTCCTGCTTCTGTTGTTAAAGACTTTCTAATACTACTTGATCTTCCTATTTCATCTTTACTTTTACTTTCTAAATAGCTTGTCAAATAATTAATATTATTATTTAAAAATAAATCTTCATAATATTCATAAATATCTGAAGGTATTTGTCCATTTTGATTAAAAAGCTTTATATTATCTAAAATAAAATTGAAATGTTCTTGATTCATTCTGCCATCAACTGGAAAATGATTATAAGCCATAAGTCCTATTTTAGCCATTTGATAAATATTAATATTTATATCTTGTTTAGGGTTATTACTAACTGGAGCAATTAAACCTCGGAAATTTAAAAGATTCGGAGTAGACGTAGTTACTATAATTTTTGAAGGATCAAAGTCTTGAATATAAAAACCTTGACTATGAATATATCTTATTGTACCATCTAATAGTTTTAAAACATTACTAAGCATTTCGGAATTGTCATCATACTGTTCTATTAAATCTTTAAGAAACATTCAATCACCTCCGATTTTCTATTCTATATAATTATATCATGTCAAGGACATTATTCGCAACCAAATTACTAAAATAATTTCAAAATTTTAACTAAGTATAACTTTTAGAAAATTTATAAAAATAAAAATTATCTTATAGGAAACTTAATTCTTAAATTACTACTTCTTAACAATATTTTTATATAATAAAAGTAGATATTTCATCTACTCTTAATTATTTATTCCATGGAAGTTTCATAAAAATATGTTTCTTACTATACTGTTCTTTTTCTCTTATTTCTTGAGATAGTTTTTCATGAACTTCATCATCTGTTTTTAAATCCCATGGAGTATATTCATCTAATCTAAATGGATAATCTTCATCTGTATCCATCCACCATGGAGCTAATTTTAATTTCTCAAAATTTCTCTTAGGAACATTGCTTATATATTCTTTTTGTATATGTAACAAAGTATTAGATATCAATAAAAATAATTCATCACTAACTTTTGTTCCACCAAAAGCATAATTTCTCGTAAATTCATATGTTATATCTTTTCCAACACATAACTCTTTACCAACATAATACCCAAAAATAAATTCTTTTGGAATATAACCTAATTTATTAAAAATTAGATTGAAATTAGCAATAAACTGGGTATCTTCATTATATTGAAAATAAAGTTTCTCACCTTTGCTATTTTCAATATAAGGTGGACATAATAACAAAATATTAACTTTACCTATTTCATAATTCTGAATACTATTGGCAATTTTTAAATCATTTTTTCCAATAACTCCAGCAAAATTAACATTCTCTCTAATATTGTTTCCTATTTGTAAATTTGTTGAAATTTTTTCTTTCGCTATTTCTTCTTGTTCTTTTGTAGTATTAACACAATGTAATCCAACTTCAAATCCCTTAAATTGATTTATCATATTACATAAATTTTTACTTAAAATTTTAACCATTTTCCCCCTCCTTACATATAAGTATACTATTTTACTAATATTTTGTCAACTACCAGTATTTAAAATTGTAAAAGAGCAATATTTATAAATGGCATTATAGTTACTTTTTTTCTTATTTATTAAGATATTAAATCAATTAAAAAAATAAACTTATTAGTAATCAATGTAAATTTCAATTAAAAAGTTGTAAGTTTTTTATCTTACAACAATATTTACAATTTTATTCTTAATAACAATTATTTTAATAATTTCTTTTCCCTCAATATGTTTTCTTACATTTTCATTTTCTAAAGCTAATTTTTGAATTTTATCCTC
>CAYTGK010000102.1:0-4077 GCA_964437305.1 uncultured Muribaculaceae bacterium | reverse complement strand
CCCCATTCTTCTCTTTTTTCCCTTTTATTTCTCTTTTAGTACATATTTGTTGTAAATTTTACTCAAAATTGTCACTTTTTCTTTTCTCAATAATGTATGTTATCCGTAAAGATAATTTCCAGGGAATGAACCGATTAAAAAATAACGCCAATTTAACAGCTAAACCGGGAACAATAATTAATTTATTTTGAAACATTTTATCGATGCCATAACGAGCTACGACAGCACTATCCATTTCTTTAACAAAAAATTTGCCATGAGCGACCTCATTAAATTCCGTTTTAACTGGTCCCGGACATAGTGCACTAATATGAACATGACTACCCATATGTCTTAATTCTTCATATATGGCCATCGTTAATTTCGTAACATAATTTTTAGTAGCATAGTAAGTATTTAACCTAGGACCCGCTAAGAAACCGGCACTAGAACAAACATTTAAAATATATCCTTTATCTTTAGCAATAAAATCTTGTAAGAATAACTTAGTTAAAATATGATAAGCTTTGATATTTAAATCAATCATTTCCAATTCTCGTTGCAAATCAGTTTTAGCAAACATTCCAAATAAACCAAACCCAGCATTATTTATTAAAATATCAATGTCTTCTTTCTTTACTTTTTTATATAATGCGAAAACATTTTCCTCAACTAATAAATCCATCTCGATAATTTTAACCTTAACGCTAACATTCTTCTTAATTTCTTCTAATCTTTCTTTCCGCCTTGCTACTAAAATTAAATCATGACCTAAACTAGCTAAATAATAAGCCATATCTCTTCCTATACCACTACTTGCTCCCGTAATTAATGCTGTCATTTTCATCACCTTTTTTAGTATTCTATTTTATACTTTTATTATACCATAACCCAATAAAAAACCAGAGACTAAAAAGCTTCTGGTTTTAATATCCGAACAGGTAATTCTTCTGCAATTTCTTCTGTTTGATCTACTGGTTCTAAATGAGGATAATTATTAATAATGTTATTACAACTTTGAGCATAAGAACAAGCACTACTATTATTGTACCAATTTGTATAGGCATTATAATAACCGGCAAGATTATCTAAATCATAATTATCTCTAGTATATCCATAATAATTCATAGCATTTTTTAAATTTATAATACCATTATGTAATCCTGGTATCCATTCATATAAGATTTGATCTTGAGTCCATCCTAGTTCTTTCCATATACCTTGATTAAATTTTTTATTACATTGCATAACTCCATAATCATTAGTAGGAGAAACAAGACCTAAAGTAAAGTTACTTTCTTGTTGAGCAATAGTAAATATAACTTCTGCCGGAACACCAGTTTTTTCATCCATGAAATGAATAAAATCTTGGATCTTTTCCGGAACATTAATATCATAATAATTACCATAGCAAGGAATTAAACTATTATCTTCATACATTGCATGAACAGCTGCCGTAGTATCCATCTCTAATAATTCTTGCTTTCTTTGTTGTTCTTCTTCTATCTTTTCTTGTTGTTCAGCTATTTTGCGCTTTTGATCTAATTCAACTTCATAAAACATGCGCTTATAAGCACGCATCTCGGCATTAGCAAGTTCTTTTTCAGCTTTAGCTTCTTCTTCTTTTTCAATTCTTATTTGTTCGGCAGTGGCAATAATGTCTTCAAGATGACGTTCATTTACTAATTGTTCAATAGATTTAGGAAAATAATAATTTTCAATATCATTTTCTTTATTATTAGCATTTTTCTTAGTTAAAATGAAATTTCCTAATAATGTTGAAGAGAATACTGTTAATAAACCAACCGCAGCAAAAATAATGGTTTTTTTCTTTCTATTAATATTTTCTTTAGCTTTCTCTTTAGGATGACGAATAGCTTTTATTTTAGAAATAAATTTACTTTTTTTAGTTTCTTCACTTTTTTCTTCTTCAACTTCTGGTTCTTCATTATTATCATTTTTATCAAAATCAATAACTTCTATTTCTTTACTAGAATTAGTTTCATCAACTTTTTCAGTTTCAGTAATTTCATTAGTAGTTACTGGTTCTTCTTCCTTAACTGGTTCTTCTTCTTTTTTAACACTTGTTTGTTCTTGATGCATTACTTTTACTTCTTCAGCCATTGAATCCGTAATTGGTTGCATCTTTTGTGTAACTGCCCCAGGAGTCATTTTCATTTTAGCCATAATCGGTTTAATAACATCCATGATAGGTGTTGGTTTAACTGGTTCTTTTTCAACTTCTTCTTTTAATACGGCTAATTTTTCTTTAGCTTGATTAAAGACATTCTCATAATAAGCATCGATAGAAACCGTTTTACCAAATTCAGAAACATTAACTTTATTATAAATTGGTTGATTTAAAATCATGCTATATATTTTACGAATATAAGCTACTTTATTACCAAGAGATAAAGTATTATAGTAATCTTCATCAAAATAAATCTTAACATGATTTGGTTTTTCTTCTTTTTTATCGTTAGTATATTGATTTAATAATTTATCTAGATAATCTTCATTATCTAAACTTTGTTTACAAGTAATAGCTTCTTTATAGCAAATCTTAAATATTTCTTCATCTTTTTGATTAACTTTATAAGTATAATTACCTAATTTAATAGTAACAGGATCTAATAAAGGAACTTGAGCAATTTTCTCTGCTAACCCATCGAAATAAGCCATTCTTTCTTTAATAGATAAACCTTTAGCTTGTTGCCAATCAATTTTAATCTCTTGGTTATAGGCATCTATTATTTTTTTATTGGCTGAAAATTCTTCATGTAACATTTTTAACTTCAATTCTAAACTTGACTTTTTCTCTAAACAAAAATCCTTTTTAGAACGTAAAAACTCATTATTGTTATTTGAGCCATCACTATTAGATAAACTCTTTTGTTTTTTAATTTCTTGCTCGATTCCTTTTAAATCATGTTCATTTTGTTCCATTTCCTTTTGAACTTGATTAATATTTTCCATTAAGGTTTCGTTCTTGCTTAATAACGATGCTACACTTTCTTTTTCTACATTATTCATAACCGTCATCCCCTCTAATTTTTACAAATTACTCGTGACTACGAGTTGATAGATTAACACATGTTTCGCTATTTGTCAAACTTTTTTTAACTAATTTGACGAAATATTACTAATAAATACGTAACTTACTTTATTCCATAGTAAAATTAGCTAAAAAATGGTACAATTTATATAGAAAATTAGTGAATTGGAGACAATAAAAGTGGAAGTAAGTAAAATTAAAAAAGCACTTATTGAACAAAAAAATATGAATTTATCTGGTAATCTCTATCACAAAACTCAATTGGATTTTGCATATAATTCGAATTATATCGAAGGTTCTACCATAACTTTTGATGAAACAGCTAGTATATATGACACCGGAACAATTTTAACTAGTAATGATAAAGTTATAGTTTTAAAAGATGCAACAGAAACAAAAAATCATTTTACATTATTTAAATATATGTTAGATACCGTAGATGATAAATTAACTGAAGATATGATAAAAAAATATCATTTTATTTTAAAGGATGGCACCTTAACTGATAGTGAGAAAGAATGGTTTAATATTGGAGAATATAAAAAACGTAAAAATTTTGTTGGAAATATTGTTACCTCACTACCTAGTAATGTTGCAAAAGATATGAAAAATCTATTAGAATGGTATGATAAAATTCCTACAAAAACTATTGAAGATATTATTGAATTTCATGTTAGATTTGAAAAAATTCATCCTTTTCAAGATGGTAATGGTCGTGTTGGCAGAATGATAATGTTTAAGGAATGTTTATATAATAATATAATGCCTTTCTTTATCGAAGATCGAAATAAAGATTTTTATATCAGAGGTATTAAAGAATATCAAACGAATAATGAAAAAGGATATTTAATTGACACTTGTCTAAATAGCCAAGATAATTATGAAAAAATGGCTAAATTTTTTTTAGAAGATAATGACTGAATTAGTAAGAAAAAATGGGTAAATACCAGCATCAGTTGTAGCTTGATCTTCATTCTTATTAGGATACTTAACAACTAAGTAATAAAATTTAGATTGAAGATTTTTAGTATTAATAACTCTTT
>CAYTGK010000101.1:0-4120 GCA_964437305.1 uncultured Muribaculaceae bacterium | reverse complement strand
AAGTTGCTCCTGGTAATTCTTGTTTACTTGTTATATCTTGTTTACTTATTTTAACCTTTGTTGTTTGTCTTGTAAAATTTAAGGTTATAAGATTACTTACAAGTGACTTAGTTACTTCATAAGTTTCACTTGGAGCTACATCTTGAAATGCAGGATCACCTGTTGAGTAATAATAGGTTTCATAAGTTACTCCCGTTGCTTTAATTTTGAAACTAACACTTCCACTTGTTCCAACTTTAACACTTGAGGCTGGAACATAAACAACTAAGCTTTCACCATCATTAAATACTGATTTAATCTCCCCATTACTATTTTTTAAAATAGTTCCTGTTGGAGCATTTACAAGTTCAACCGTATAAGTACCTTTTGTATTAGTCAATTTAACATTAATAGGACTAGATACAAAATATGTTCTTTCCTTATTTAAAGTCATCGTTGTACTAGTCATGCTTACGGAAATAGCTGGTTGAGTTTCAGATGTTTTATTAGCAACTTTTGCAGCACTTACTAACTTATAAACTTCTAATTTCATACCAGTTGATGAAGCAGTAAATGATGTACTATGCCAGTTATTACTTCCCCTTGTTTGGTCAAAATATTCCCAAATTGCAGATTGAGTAATATAATAATCTTTCAAAGCATTACCAGTCATTGATTTATGAGGCCATCCATTTTTAATAATATAATCTAACCCTTTATCATTAATTGGCCCTTTACTTGTTAAAGTTCTACCAGCTGGAACTTTAGTATTAATATTATTAACACAATAAGCATAAGTTCCATCAGTTAATTGCTTACGATAAAAGTTATAGCCACTAATATAATCTGTATTTTTACTTTCACTATAATAATATAAACTAGATTTAGCTTTAACTGCAACCTTACTAGGTGCAGTTGCTGCTTTAACATCAAGAATATTAATACTTGTTATAAAAGTAACAGCTACTAATATCATCAAAATTATCTTTCTTATATTTTTCATATAAATTCCCCCTTTAATAATTTGACGTCTCATATTATACAACAAAATCAGAAAAAAATCAAGTCTTTTTCAAAAAATTGTTATCCATTTGTCGATTCTTCTTATTATATGTATCTTTTATAATCTAAATAACAACCAAAAACTACTCTTTATTATTGATTTAATAAATTTTTCTTAAACTAAATTGGTATAAGAAAAAGAAAGAATTTTATTTTTAAATATCACTTTCTTTATCTTTATCTAATTCCAAGAAATAATTATATCTTTCTTTAGCATTTTCTAAATTTTCTTCTAAAAGTTCTTTATATTCATCTGGATTTAATTTCTTTAAAGTTCTATATCTATCTTCACCCAATATAAATTCTTGGTATTTTGAGAAATCAGCTTCACTATCTAAATAGAAACCTTTTTGAGGATTGTTTCTAAATAATGGAAAGTAGCCTGACGCAACAGCTAGTTTTTGTTCTTCAGTTGAATCCATTCCTTTTAAAATACCGTGAGCAATACAAGGAGCATATGCAATTATAATACTAGGTCCTTTATATTCTACTGCTTCTTTAAAAGTTTTAATAGTGTGTTGCATACTAGCACCAAGACTTACAGTTGCAACATAAGCATTTTTATAAGTTAAAGCAATCTTCGTTAAATCTTTCTTATTAGTTTTCTTACCATAAGCTGCAAACTTTGAAACCGAGCCAATTTGACTAGATTTACTTGCTTGCCCTCCTGTATTAGAATAAACTTCAGTATCAAGTACTAAAATATTAACATTATAATTATTAGCAAGTACATGGTCAAGTCCTGAAAAACCAATATCATAAGCCCAACCATCTCCACCAACAATAAAGAAAGTTTTCTCTTTAATAAAATTTTTATATGGTAATAATTCTTTATCTTTATTCTCAATAACATATTTATATAATTTTTTATCAGCATCTTTCATATGAGTTAGATAATTTCCAAAAATTTCAAGTTCTTTATCATCACTATCTTTTAATCTCTCTTTTAAAATACCACGAATAGCCTCTTTCATCGTATCATCAGCTATACGCATTCCAAGTCCAAACTCTGCATTATCTTCAAATAAAGAATTTGCCCAAGGAACTCCAAAAGCAGTTGCTGGATAAGAAGCTGAATAAATTGAAGAACAACCTGTTGCATTAGCAATAATTAAATTTTCACCAAATAATTGACTAATCAGTTTTAAGTAAGCTGTTTCCCCACAACCAGCACAAGCACCAGGATATTGAAACTTTGGTTTAACTAATTGACTACCTTTAACCGTGAATTTATCTAAGACTTGCTTTTCTTTTATATTTTTTTCTAAATATTCAAACCGTTTTTGTTCTTTTTCAGAAATTAAGATTTTACTATCTTTAATTGTTAAAGCTTTCTTATTTTTTTTACCTGGACAAGTTTTAACACAAAGTCCACAACCAGTACAATTAGCAACATTGATTGCTACTGTAAATTTATATAATTTACTTTTAATAGATGTTTCAATACATTCGCATCTTACATATTCAGGAGCTTTCTCATATTCTTCTTCCGTTAATAAATAAGGTCTAATAACTCCATGAGGACATACAAATGAGCACATATTGCAACTAATACAATTTTCTTTTAAGTAACATGGAGCAATAGAAGATGTAAATCGTCTTTCAAAAGAAGCAGTAGAAGGTGGAGTCATCCCATCATAATTTCCTAAAAAAGAACTAACAGGAATCTTGCCTCCTAATCTTTGTTCTAAAATTTCAAAGACTGTCATCTCTGATTTTTCATCTTCAAGTTCAAAAATATCTTTACGAGTTACTAAAACTTCTAAATAATTGTCTAATACTTTCGTAATTGCTTCTAAATTTTTTTCTAAAACATCATTCCCTTTATTCTTAAATTTATGTTCCAAACTTTTTTTAATTTCTGAAAAAGCATAATCAAAATCAATAATATGACATAGTTTAAAAATTAAAACTTCCATAATCGAACTAATCTTCCCAGGTAATCCTACTTCCTCAGATATTTTAGTAGCATTAATTATATAGAATTTAATTTTTTTATTTTTAATAGTATTTTTATCGCGATTAGATAAGAAATTAAGAATTTCTTCTGGTGTTTTATCAGTGTTTAAAATAAATGTTCCGTTATCTTTAATTTTATTTATTAATTCAAATTTTTTTAAGTACATATCTTTCGTAACAACTAAAGTGTTAGCTTTATCAACATAATAAGTTGATTTAATTGGATCACGTCCAAACCGTAAATGAGAAATGGTAACTCCACCAGATTTTTTAGAATCATATTCAAAATAGCCTTGAACAAAAGCATTGCTACCATTACCAGTTATTTTAATGATATCTTTACTAGCTGAAACCATTCCATCAGATCCAAAACCATAAATTAACATTTCATAATTTTTATTTGGATTATTAAACTTCGTTGTTTTCAAACTTAATTTGGTAACATCATCAATAATACCAATTGTAAATCCATTAAATAATTTATTAGAATTCATATAATCATAAATTGCTTTTATTTGACTTGGGTTAGTATCTTTTCCAGATAAGCCATATCTTCCACCATAAACATCAATTTTTAAATTATTTTCTTTTACAAAACTTACAATATCTAAATATAAAGGAGCATTACTACCATTTTCTTTAGTTCTATCTAATACGGCAATTTTTTTAACACTGCCTGGTAAGACTTTGCGTAAATATTTACTAGAGAATGGTCGATATAAATGTACTTCAATTAGTCCATAGTTAAGACCTTGACTATTTAAGTAATCAATAGTCTCTTTAATAGTTTCACAAACACTTCCCATTGCAACAATTACATTTTGAGCATTTCCAGTTCCATAATAATTAAATGGTTTATAATTTCTTCCTGTTATTTCATTAATGCTTTTCATATAATCATTAACAATATCTGGTAAATTATCATAATTTTTATTTTTAGCTTCTGCATATTGAAAATATACATCATCCATCTGACAAGTACCAAAAGTATTAGGATTATCAATATTTAATCCTCGATTACGAAATTTTTCTAATTCTTTTTTATCAATTAATTTCTCAATTTTTTCTAAATCAATAACTTCAATTTTATTAAGTTCATGACTAGTTCGAAAGCCATCAA
>CAYTGK010000100.1:0-4149 GCA_964437305.1 uncultured Muribaculaceae bacterium | reverse complement strand
AAAATTTAAAATATTCCTAAAATTTCATCATCTTTAACATCAATATTTAAATAATTGGCATTTTGGCTTAGTCCTGGCATTCTAACAACTCCTCCCATCAGAATTGTGATAAATTGTGCCCCATTATTTATTTTATAATCAGTTACTGTCATTGTGAAATCTTTTGGATAACCTAATACATCCTTATTATCTGTAATAGAAGCTGGAGTTTTAGAAATACAAATTTTATAATGTTGATATTTTTTATCTAATTTTTTTAATTCATTATCAATATTATTTTGATAAACAACTTCTTTTGCTCCATATATATCATGTGCAAATTTAGAAACTTTAGTGATAATATCATCATTTGGTTTATAAATTTCATAGTGTTTAGTATTTTTTCTATTAGCATATTCAACTATCTTATCGGCAATTTTCTTAGTATTAATACTTCCTGTTTTATACATATTACTAATTAAAACTTCAACTTTTAATTTTTGACAATATTGTTCAAAAGTTTTTATTTCTTTATCAGTATTATTTTCAAATTTATTTAAAATAACTAAAACATTATCATTAAATTTTTGCATATTCTGAATATGAAACTTTAAATTTTCTAGTCCTTTATCAAGATTTCCTTCTCCATGATACTTTAAACTTCTAATAGTAGCATTTATAACTATTAAATCTGGATATAAATTATTTAACCCACATTTAATATCTAAAAATTTAACTGCTCCCATATCACTTCCAAAGCCAGCTTCTGTGATTACATAATCTGCTAAACTTAATGCTGTTTTAGTAGCAACGACGGAATTACAACCATGGGCTATATTAGCAAATGGTCCTCCATGAATAATAGCTGGATTGTTTTCTAAAGTTTGAACGAGATTAGGCTTAAATGCATCTTTAAGTAGAGCTAAAACGGCACCTGTTCCTTTTAAATCTTTTAAATAAATAAATTTACCTTGTTTATTTTTTCCAATTAAAATATTATCTAATTTATATCTTAAATCATCAAAATCTTTAGCTAATGTAAAGATAGCCATTATTTCACTTGCAGCTGTAATAGTAAATTTTTCATGTCTACTTTCTAGTTCAATATTTCGTAAAGCTCGATCATTTATATCTAAACATCTTTCAAAATAAACTTCCTTAATTTCTAATTTATTTCCTTGATAAATATGATTATCAATTATTGCTGAAATTAAATTATTAGCTGAAGTAATTGCATGAAAATCGCCTGTAAAATGTAAATTAATATCATTCATTGGGGCAACTTGACTCATTCCACCTCCAGTTGCTCCTCCTTTTGTCCCAAATACTGGGCCTAACGATGGCTCTCTTAAAGCAACAATGGCCTTATATCCATTTTTATTTAAAGCATCATTAATTCCTATAGAAAGTGTTGTTTTCCCTTCACCATAAGGTGTAGGGTTTGTTGAAGTAACTAAAATTAACTTACCATATGGTTTTTTATCTAAAATGGGAATTTTTGCCATATATTTTCCATAAGGACTAATTAAATCTTCCTTTAAACCAATTTTTTTAGCAATTTCTTTGATAGGCTTTAATTTAGCCTGCTTGTTTATTTCATAATCAGTCATTTTTATCACCTAAATTAATTATAACAAATCAGAACTTCTTTGCAAGTGATTTGTCAAATATTGACTAAAAATCTTTCTAAATAAGTATATAACATTTTGAAATAATTATTTTCATTTACTTTATATTTTAAATTGAGATAAAATCAAATACTAACACTAAGACATTATCATAAATTAATCATAAAATTATTCTAGAATATTTAATAGATAAATTGACATTTTATTAATTTTATGTTATAATTTTAGCCGTTAAAGAGAAATAATCTTGTTTTAAATTAAATCTTTAATGAAATAAATATTAGAATGGGGGAATAAATAATTATGAATAGATTAATTGTAAAAAAAAGTATAGACGACATTTTTCAAATTGCTGGAGAAAAATTATCTATAGAGAATTTAAATTATAAGAAGTATCTTCGATTATCAAAGGAAGATAAAGAAGATGTTAAATATGCACTTTTCATTACTTTAAAATATTATTGGATGGAAGGAAATAAAAAACTTCAAAATGCAAAATATAATATTGATAAAGCTTTTCATAGAAATATAGAAGATGAAAAGACTTTCTTGAAAGTTGCTTATGTTGTTAATAGAAATGCTTCAAAATTTAATGAATATCAAAAAAGAATGGATAGAAATAAAAGAAAAAGTAAAGGAGTATCAAAAATAAAAACTCAGCAAGATGTTAAATATGATAGAAAAATAGAGCAAAATATAAGAAAGAATAAAAAAAATATTATGACATCTTTGAAGTCAATGATTGGTTTAGATATGGTTGGTATTTTATCAACTGTTACTTTGAGTTTGACTAATGCAGTAGTAAGTCCTTATATTTATGGAATTATAGTTGGAGCTATGATGATTTATACTGTAAATAAGACAATAAAAATTGTAAGTTCTCGTAAGAAAATTAAACAATTAGAAAGAGAAGGGAAACTTCGTTATTATAGGCAAATGAATAATAAACTTTTTGAAGAAATTGATATAGAAAAAGATAATAGAGAAAAGTTTGATAAAAAACAATCTTCCAATATAGGAAAAGCAAGTTTTTCAATGAATGATTGTCAAGATTTTGAAAAAACTTCAATTGAAGAAAGAAAACCTGCTGTTTCTCAAACTTTTGCTCGTGATGAATTTAAAAGGAATGTGCCTAGATATAATTCTTATACTGATTATAGAAGAAATAGTGAAACAACAGAAACTAAGCCAATACCTCCTGTTCCAGTTTTTGATAGAACAAAAAGACGTGATAAAATTATACCTTTTACTCCAAAAACACAAAATATTAATAGTAGTTTTGCTCCAAAAGATAATCAAATAAAAACTAATGATGCTGAAAAACATTTATTGATTTTTCCAGAATCATATACATATAGACGTTATACTACTAATCAAACAGTTTCAGAAGAAGAAATATTGTATCAACGACTTTCTGAAAGAGAAAAAGAGTTATGTCTTCAAATTAAATCTTTAAAAGAAAGTATTGCTTTTATTCAAAACCAAACAAAACATATGCGAGAATCAGCTCAAATGTCTCATATTGAATTATATAATAAAAAAGTTGATTTATCTTATGTTGATTACTATGCTCAAAGAAGGAAATTGAAAAAAGAATTAGAAATATTAGAAGCAGAATATCAAGTGTGTGTTATGAGTTTAAATAGCTTAGATCGCCAAATTGTAAATAATGATCCTTCTTGTAAAGAATATATGAAGAAGTATAGTGCTTAGGGAAAATGTGAAATTTTTCCTTTTTTTTTATTAATTAGCTAGTATTTAAAAAGACAAGTTAAAAATAAATAACTATACTGACTTTAGGTACTATATTCAATATATTTAAATCTTTTTGATTTTTACAGATTGTTACATGATTACTCTATTTTAGAATTTGATTTATTATATTTATTCTCAATTTATTATAGATAAATTTTAAAATACAAGCTATATTTTTATCTATTAAACCTTTTATTAATTTATATTTTTAATTATTTTCTTGTTATTTTAATTTTTAGTTACATATTTATAATTATAAATTGATTACTATATATTAAAAAAAGCTTATTTCAATGCAAATAAACTTTTTTAATTTAAATAATATTTATAATATTTCATTTTAATTTTTTATAAATAATTTCTCAAATATTGATGAAAAAATAGCATTTAATGTTTTACATTGTTAACTTGTTCTTCTTTAAATAATGCATTTGAATATATATCATAAGGTGCTTTAGCAAAGATAGTTTTAATATCTTTAAAACTAATTTTAAAATATGGTGGTTCAATAATGTTAGGTCTAGTTTTATTTATTCTTATTTTAGTAATAATTTTATCAAATATTTCTCTAAGATTAGTGTCTAATAAATTATTATCTTCATAATAAGAATAAATATATATTAGTAAAGAAGTTTTTATTAATAAAGTGTCATCATCATTTAATTTTTTTATATAATCTTGATTTTGCATATCATATCTCCTTTTCTTAATTGTAACATTTGCATTTTTAAAAAGCAAGTTATTTGAATTTTAGTTTTCATTAAACCAATTTTTGTATTTAGTAGTA
>CAYTGK010000099.1:2711-4169 GCA_964437305.1 uncultured Muribaculaceae bacterium | reverse complement strand
AGATAATTTAGGAAGTGTTGTAGAAATGGTTACACATCTTGCCTTTTATACAAGCAGGTCAAAAACATGGAGTGTATTCCCTATGGTTGAGGAGGTATATAAAGATGAATAAGGAAGAATTTGAGCGTGTAAATGTCTTTGGGTTAGGAGAACCCAATGTCAATTTTGCACAATATTTTACTCACAATAGTTACCTAAATCCACTTGCAAAGACAGATAGTGGTATTAGCTTTGCAAATGTAACTTTTGAACCTAGTTGTAGAAATAATTGGCATATACACAGAGCAAAATCAGGTGGAGGTCAAGTGTTAATTTGTATTGCTGGATATGGTTGGTATCAAGAAGATGGTAAGAAAGCAAGAAGTTTGAAAGCTGGAGATATTGTTGTAATTCCTGCAAATGTCAAACATTGGCATGGAGCGAGAAGAGATTCTTGGTTTAGTCATATTGCAGTAGAAATACCTGGCGAAGAGACATCTAACGAATGGTTAGAAAAAGTAAGTGATGAGTATTATAATAGATTGGAGGATAATAGAAATGAATAAAAAAGTAGTTGCCTTAGTTATTACTTTAATTGTTATAGTAATAGGAGTTATAGGATTTATGATACTTAGTCATAAAGAAGAAGCAAACAATAGTAATAATACTAATCAAAATGAAAGTATAAATGAAGAACAAGAAGATAATAATGATACTACAACAAGTAAAAATAAAGTTTTAGTTTTATATTTCTCTGCAACAGGAAATACTGAAAAAATTGCAGGCTATATCAAAAACGCAACAAATGGAGATATAGTCAAGATTATTCCAAAAGATGAATATACTTCTGATGATTTAAACTACTCTAATGATAACTGTCGTGCTAACAAAGAACAAAATGATGACAATGCTAGACCAGAGATTAAAAACTCTATCAATGTATCAGACTATGACATAATTTATTTAGGTTATCCGATTTGGTGGGGAACAATACCTAAAATTATATTAACTTTACTTGATAATTATGATTTAAGAGGCAAAACTGTTATTCCATTCTGTACATCAGGAGAAACAGGAATATCCCAAAGTGAAGAAGATTTAAAAAAATATAATTCAGACATAAATTGGGTAAGTGGAAAAAGATTTAATAATTCTACAGAAGAAAGTGAAGTATTAAATTGGATTAAAAGTTTGCATTATTAGGTTTTACTAAGAAAAATAATTGTTTTTTTAGATAGTTTTGGATATGAGTTTCATTTTTAATATTTCTTTAATCTTTATTATGTATTCTTATGATATAAAAGAAAGGCAAAATTATGAAAAGAAAAACCAAAAATATTATTTTAATAATATTGATAATTACATTATCTTTAATAACAGCATTTACAATGAATTATGCTAAAAATAGTATTAAATCAAATAATCAAATGGGTGGAATGCCACCAAATATGAATGATGGTAATTTAGAAAATAATGGTG
>CAYTGK010000099.1:0-2611 GCA_964437305.1 uncultured Muribaculaceae bacterium | reverse complement strand
CAAATGGGTGGAATGCCACCAAATATGAATGATGGTAATTTAGAAAATAATGGTGAGACTCCTCCTGAAAAACCTAATGGTGAAAATAGTGATATGGGGACTCCTCCAGAAATGCCAAATACAAATAATAATATGACACCTCCAGATATGGATAAAGGTACACAGAGAATTGACACAGTATATTATGTAATATTTGGAGTTGAAAGTTTAATATTAGCTATCCTAATAATTTATTTGTTTATGTCTAAATTTAATAATAAAACATTTAAGGAAACTTTGAAAAATACTGATAAAAAAATAATATATATTTTAAGTGTTATTATTTTGACTGTAGGATTAACTTTTACAGAATATATGGTAACAAATAAAATGATTAGTAATAATGAGAAAATGCCTGAAGGACAAAATAATGAAATTTCATATTCAAGTCCTAATGAATTTAAAGTATCGATTACTAAAACAAATGGTGAATATGAAAGCAATAAGAAAGATGAAAATGCCATATTAGTAAGTGGGGATATAGATGTTACTTTAAGTAATATAAAGATAACTAAAAGTGGTGATTCTGATAGAGGAGATAATACAAGTTTTTATGGAATAAATTCAGCGATAATAGCAAAAGATGGAGCCAATTTAACTTTAAAAGATATTACAGTTACAACTAATGCGACTGGTTCTAATGGTGTATTTAGTTACGGAGGATCTGCTACTACGAATAATTCTAGTAGTGATGGAACAACTATAACTATAAGTAATTCGAAAATAACAACAACTAAAGATAATTCTGGTGGGATAATGACAACAGGTGGAGGAATCATGATTGCTAAAAATTTAACAATTAATACTGCTGGTGTGTCGAGTGCAGCAATAAGGACAGATAGAGGTGGAGGAAAAGTTGATGTTGATGGAGGAAGTTATACAACTACTGGTGCAGGTTCACCAACGATTTATTCTACTGCAGATATAACAGTTAAAAATGCTGATTTAATTTCTAAAACCTCAGAAGGTGTTGTTATTGAAGGTAAAAATAAAGTATCTTTAGAAAATGTTAAGTTAACTGATACTAATAATAAATTAAATGGACAATCTACAACTTATAAAAATATTTTTCTTTATCAATCAATGAGTGGGGATGCTGATACAGGAATCTCTGAATTTAGTGCTAAAGATTCTACTATAACTACAAATAAAGGCGATTCATTCTATATTACTAACACAAGTTCTAAAATTACTCTAATAAATAATAAAATCATTAATAATGATAATATTGGAAACTTTTTAAGAGTACAAAAAGATTCATGGGGTAAAAGTGGTTCTAATGGTGGTGATGTCAAACTTTTAATGACAAAACAAGAAGTAAGTGGTAATATAGTAGTCGATTCTATATCTACTTTAGATATGACTATGGAAGATAATTCGTATTACGAAGGAACAATTAATAATGATAATAGTGCCAAGTCTTTGAAAATAACGTTAGATAAAACTTCAAAAATTAAATTAACAGGTGATAGTTATATAACAAAACTAGATAATGCTGATAGTACAAATAGTAATATTGATTTTAATGGTTATAAGTTATATGTTAATGGAAAAACTATAAATTAATGAATTTAGGAGGTGCAAGTTGAGAATTTTAGTAGTAGAAGATGAATATGCTCTTGCAGATGTAGTTGCAACCAAGTTAAAACAGGAAAAATATGAAGTTGATATTAGTTCTGATGGTGAAGATGGTTTATATAATGCTTTAACAAATATCTATGATTTAATTATATTAGATATTATGTTACCTAAAGTAAATGGTATAGAAATATTAAAATCTATCAAAGAAAATGATATTACTGCTAAAATTATTATGCTTACTGCTAAGTCAGGTTTAGATGATAAATTAACAGGCTTCAATACTGGGGCTGATGATTATATTACAAAACCGTTTCATATTGAAGAATTAGTTGCAAGAGTTAATGTTCAATTAAGAAAAAAAGATAAAAATAAGATAACGGATGTACTAGAATATGGTGATTTAATATTAAATGTTAGAACTTCGATTTTAACTTGTACTAAAACAGATGAATCAATTAATATTCCTTATCGAGAATTAATGCTTTTAGAATATTTTATGACAAATAGAGAAATGATTATATCTAAAGAGCAAATATATGATAAAGTGTGGGGAATAGACAGTGATTTTGAATCAAATAACTTAGAAGCATATTTATCCTTTTTAAGAAAAAAAATTAAGATTATAGGCTCAAATGTAAGTATAAAAGCTATTCGCAATCTTGGATATAAAATGGAGATTTAAAGAATGAAAGATTTAAAAAAGAAAACTTTCTATACTATATTTTTAATTTTATCATTATTTGCTATATCGTTTGGAATTTTATTTAATTTCCAAGTTTATAGACGTGAATATAATGGTATTCATAGTAGCATTACTAGGATGCATGATTTCATAAGACAAGAAGAAAGACCATTTAAAGAAGAGCCTAAATTAGATGAAAATTTAAGAAATCGAATGATAATGGATTATGAAGTATACACATTTGTTTTAGATTTAAATAATAATATACTTGATAAAATTAGTCATAGTGATATAACTATTGATAATAAA
>CAYTGK010000098.1:0-4180 GCA_964437305.1 uncultured Muribaculaceae bacterium | reverse complement strand
TTAAAAATAACATGACCATCAGAATCATTGCTTGCCATTTCTAAAGTTCCAAGACTAAGAGGTCCAATAAGCCTTGAATCATTTTCATCAGTTAAATACAATTTAATAAAATTAGTATCAAAAGTTCCAACATCAGTTAAATAAATTTCATAGGCAATTTCGGCAATGTTATTAGAAAGTGTATTAAGTTCAAAATCAATATAAGTTAATTTCTCTAAATTATTAATTGCAAAAGAATCATTAATTGGATAAGCATTCAAAAATTTAATACTATTTGTTCCAGCTGTAAACTTAGCTTCCATACCACCACTTGTTAATATCAAGGCTTCATTAGTCTTGGAATGTCTAAAAAAAGCATAACTTAAACCAATCAAAGCAACAACACCAATACATACCCCAATTATAATTAATTGCTCTTTCTTCTGTAAATCGTTTTTTTTATTCATTATATACCTACTTTCTAATTTAATTCTAACTAAAAGGAAATATTTAATATTTATATTTATTTAACTTACGAGTTTCTCTTTCTAAATCTCTTTTTTTAATAGTTTCTCTTTTATCATAAATTTTTTTACCTTTACATAGTCCTAATAAAATTTTAACTTTATTTTTGTTGAAATATAACTTTAAAGGTACTAATGTTAAACCTTCTTGATTAATCCTATCATTTAGTTTTAGAATTTCCCGTTTATGCAAAAGTAGTTTCCGACTTCTTCTTGGATCATGATTAAAAATGTTGCCTTCTTTATATTCTGAGATATAACTATTAATAAGATAAACTTCCCCACGTCTTATAATAGCATAACTATCTTTTAAATTAACTTTACCAGATTTAATAGCTTTAATTTCCGTTCCTGTTAAAACTATTCCACACTCAATATCTTCAATAATAAAATAATTATATTTAGCTTCTCTATTAATTACTTCCATCTTAACCCTCCAAACTTCTAACACTAACCTTATCAGAATAAGCCTTAACTATTTTACTATAAGTATCATAATAAGATTTATAACCACTTAAAATATTGTTATTAAGTTCTTGATATGGGTAAACTATAAAACCATTATATCTTGCAGTATAAATTAAAGTCCCTTCAATATTATCGAATGAGATTGTTGTCTTTCCATGATATTCTTCTTTTTTAATATCTAATGATAACATAAGTCCTGTTAATCTTTCAACCCCAACTTGACTAGAAACAAAATTTCCAAGGGAATAAATAACTAAAGTATCACCAATATATTCAATCGGTTCAATAACATGAGGATGAGTTCCTATAATAAGATCAACTCCAAGACTAGCTAAGTATCTAGCAATTTCTTTTTGTTCATTAGTAGGATAAGTCATATACTCCGTTCCCCAGTGCATAGCTACCATTAATAAATCAACTTTACTACGATATTTTTCAATTTCTTTTTTAACTAAATCTTTATTATAAACATTAACTAAATATTCTTTACCAGTTGGAACTATTAAACCATTAGTATATGTTGTATAAGATAAAAAGCCATATTTAATACCATTTACTTCTTTAATAACAATTTCATCTCTTTCATCAAAAGATGAATAAGAGCCTCTAGCAAGTATTTGTTCTTTTTTAGTATTCCAGTACTTTCTTGAATTTAAAATTCCTTTTTCTCCTTTATCCATTGTATGATTAGTAGCAAGTGATACAATATTAAAACCTGCATCTATAAAGTCATCACCAACTTCATAAGGGGAATTGAATAAAGGATAAGTTGACAAGCCTAATTCAGCTCCTCCTAAAATAGTTTCTTGATTATAATAAGCTAAATCATAAGGTTCAATAATTTTCTTAACTTTTTCTAGCATTGGTTTAAAATCATATCCATTATAATTAGCATATTTATGAGCTGTCTCATAAACTGCACCATGAATTAAAGCATCACCAACCATAACCATACTAGCTTTACTTTCTTTTTTAGTATTAGCTGTTTTATAAAGAACTTTAACCTCTTGATTAGATAAATTATCTTTTCGTTCAAGATACCAACCAACATAAACAGATATTACTACAAATAAAGTTAGTAAAAAGAAATTACGAATATTTCTTCTTAATCTTCGTTTTTTCCTCGTTTTCATATTCTTCACCTTTTTCTATTCCAAAATCAATTTGTCTTGAATCTTTGGAAGCAGATAAAACTTTAATTTTAACTTTCGTTCCTATTGTATAAATTTTATGTGACGTATTATCAACTAAAGTTTCAGTATTTGAATCATATATTAAACCGTCAACACTATCACATCTTACCATTCCTTCAATTAATTTATCAGGGAGCATAACAAACATTCCAAAAGATGTAATACCTGAAACAATTCCTTCAAATGTTTCACCAATATGATTTTCCATATATTCAGCCATTTTCATCTTATCCACTTCTCTTTCACAATCAATACTAGCCCGTTCTCTTTCACTAGAAGTTAAGCAAATATCATCAAGAATAGCTTCAAAATGATTAATTTTTTCTTCGGTAATTCCATCTTCAAGAAAGAAATAAGAACGAAGTAAGCGATGAGTTACAGTATCAGGGTATCTTCTAATAGGTGATGTGAAATGCGTATAATCTCTTAAAGCTAGAGCATAATGCCCAATATTGTTAGTTTGATATTTAGCTTTATCCATACAGCTTAACATTAAGGTTGCAAGTATTTGAAAAGCCTCATTATCTTCTAATTGTTTTAAGATTCTTTGAATCATTTTTTGATTAATATTTCCATTTAAATTTTCTTTAATATTAATACCAAGTAAACTAAGCCTCTTAACAAATTTTTTTAATCTATCAACATTAACATCACCATGAACACGGTATATTCCTGGTAAATCCATATTATCTATATAACTTGCAACACATTCATTTGCACATATCATAAAATCTTCGATTAGCTTTTCACCAACTCCACGATATCTTTTAACAATATCTAAAACATTACCATCTTTATCAACAACAATCTTCGCTTCATCAACATCAAAATCAATATAACCTTGACTCTCTTTTCTTTTTCGGAGAATACTAGCTAGCTCTTGCATTTTCTTTAAAGTTGGAACAAATTCTTGATACTCTGAAGCAACATCATCATGTTCTAAAATAGCATTTACTTTATTATAAGTCATTTGGATTCTTGACCTTATAACAGATGGAAAAATTTGATAATCAATTATTTTTCCTGTAGAATCAATTTGGATAACACAAGAAATACTTAATCTATCAACTCCTGGATTAAGAGAACAAATTCCATTTGATAGTTGATGAGGAAGCATTGGTACTACACGATCAGCTAAATAAACACTAGTTCCCCTTTTTCTAGCTTCTATATCAAGAGGGGAATTCTCTTTAACATAATAGCTAACATCAGCAATATGAACACCTAATTCATAATTTCCATTAGGAAGTATTTTTAAACTAATTGCATCGTCAATATCTTTAGTATCATCACCATCTATTGTAAATATTTCCATATTGCGTAAATCAGTTCGTCCTTTTAAGTCTTTTTCTGTAACTTCACTAGGTATTGTTTTTAACTCTTCTATTACATCTTCTGGGAACGTAACATCAAAATCATGTTCAGCAAGAACAGCCACGATATCAATACCTGGATCATTTTTATGTCCAATTCTTTTTTTTAAATTAGCAACTGGCATCTTTTTCTTAATTTCATTATTTAAAGTTACAGCAACTAAATCTCCTTCTACTAATTTATCAATATTTTCTCCTTCAAGTAATAATTTCAAAGGACGTTTTTCATCATTTAATAAGCAAAAATATATTCCATTTTCTATTGTAACCTCAGCAACTTTCGTTTTCGTATCTCTTTTTAAAACTTTAACAATTTTTCCTTCACAGTTACTTGTATTCATTTTCCCCTTGGTAATACTAACTAAAACTAAATCACCATCCATAGCTGAATTAACATTATTTTTATCTATATAAATATCTTCATCTAAATTAGAAACTATAACAAAACCATATTCTCCTTTAGTGCTTTCAAAAATTCCTTTATACATATTATTAGCTAAATCAGAATCTTCAAAATTCATATATCGCCCATGTTTAGTCATATATAAATCATATTCAAGCGTCATTTCTTGAAGTGTTTCCATAATTAAACTATCTTTTTCTTGGGGATAGTCTAAACTTTTAATTATCTCAATAGCTTCTC
>CAYTGK010000097.1:0-4191 GCA_964437305.1 uncultured Muribaculaceae bacterium | reverse complement strand
AAAGAAATACCTATACCAATTGGAATTCCAATAAATAATGATTTACACCCCATAAAGACACTTTCAAGTCTTATCATTCTATTAAATTCTTTTTTAGTCATACCAACAGATTTTAACATGGCAAATTCACTTTGTCTTAATTCCATATTGGTTGTTATTGTATTAAAGATATTAGTTATACCAATTAAAGATACAACAATAATAAATCCATATAAGAATATACTAACTAATGTAAGTAAGTTTTCCATCATCTTAGCATCTTCTTCAGAATTAATTAAAGTATAAACTTCATCATTTAAATAATCATCTATATCATCTTGAAGAGATGTTGCATTACTAGATTTATAATATATTTCTAAATTATCAGTCTTAATAATCTTATCAAATAATTCATCACTTATATATAATTGTTTACTAGGTAATCCTTTTAAGCCAAAAGCTTGGGTTTTTGAGATAGCACCTATTTCAAGGGTATAATTTTTATCATTTCCTAACACTCCATTTAATTTATCACCTATCTTATAATCAAGTTCTCTAATGGTTTTATGTTTAACTTTATCTTTATTCTCATCATATTTACCTACTTCTATATAATCAAAAAGAATAGCTTTATCTTTAATATCATTATAATTTAAACCTAAAGATTTAATAAACTTTTTATATTGTTCCTTACCAATTGCATATATAGTAATATTTTCTAGTTCATCTTTAGAAGGAGTAAATTCTGTCCATTCTAAATACTCTTTATTATATTTAAGGTTTGAAAAAAGGAATGGACTATGTCTTATTACGGATACATCTTCAATATTATCAAAAGTTGTCGTATTAATAAATTTATCTAGATTATCTTCTGTTAGATGATCAGTTGTAATATAAAGATTATATTCTGAATAATTTAATTCATTCTTAATTTCTTTATAAAACATATTCATAAAAGATGAAAGACCAATAAAAACAAAGACTGATGTAACAATTGAAATTACGGTTGTTCTATATTTCTTTTTATTCCGTTTTAAATTTTTATAAGATATTTCTCCTCCAATTCCAAATATTTTTTTAATAAGCTTTGGACATTTTAAGTTTTTAGCATTAAGTTTAATATTAGCACTATTTCTAATTGAATCAATTGGTGATACTTTTGAGGCTCTTTTAGCACTTTTAACAGCTGAAAAATAAATGGTTATAATACCTAAAACAATAGATACTAATACGGCTATAAAAGAAAATTTAAATTTTAATTCAAATAATCCAAGAGTTATTTTATTAAAATAATAATTACTAATCATTACAAGGACAAAGGTTGCAAGAAAACCACATAATATTCCTAAAGGAATTCCAATTAATCCTAAGATGGTTGCTTCATAAAAAACATTCTTTTTAATTTGTTTTTTAGTAGCTCCAATGCTTCTTAACATTCCATATTGTTTTGTCTTTTCAGTAATTGAAATATCAAAACTATTCTTGATACAAAAAACTGATGTCAAGATAATAACAACAATAACAATACTAACAACACTACCTAAACCAACAATTGAACTATTAGCAATGGGATTCGTTTCTAAATCAATTAAATAACCATTTGTCTCAAAACGATATTTAGCTTTTGGGGCTTCTTCCGTAGTATATTTTTCTATCTCATCAAAAGTTGCTTTAGCTGTATAATATTTTTCAAATAATTCTTCTGAAACTCCTAAGATATTAGCTGTAAATTTATAGCTATTTTTTATTCCATCTTTGGTAAGTCTTGCATAAACATCAACCATATTAGCTATATCATTATCATTCATATAAGTTATAAAAGTATAACCTGGTGCCGAATATTCTTCTATATTCAAGGCAGGTCTTTCAATGATACCAACAATCTTATAAGTTTTAGGAGTTACATCTACTATATTTTCCTTAATTGTCAATTTAGTTGTTCCCGTTTCGGGATCTTCTTCTTCAATAGCTCGAAATGGCATATCTTGATTTAATTCTGTTCCATCTGATTCAATTCTTTTACCAATATTAAGAGTAATTTCATCTCCAATATTTAAAACTAATCTACCATTAGTTTTTAAATGAGTTGGAATAAGTATCTCATTACTATTTTCTGGTAATCTACCATCTACTAATCTTATAGAAAGATTTTCTAACGAACTTTTGGTGAAGGCTTTAACATAGGCATAAGGTTTATAATCATTTTTGGAATTAATCTTCGCATATCCAATATTCTTAACTAAGTTTAAATTTTCTATTTCCCGATTATTTTTTAAAACCTTTAAATCTTCTTTGGAAACATCATAAAATGCTACATGAAAATTTCCTTTTACTTTGGTTTCATATTCAATCATAGATTCAATTCCACTTGAATACATTGAAGCAACGGCGGTAACTAAGGCAACTGATAAAACTATTCCTATAATGGTTACAATTGTTCTTTTTTTATTTAACTTTAAGTTCTTAATAGTTAATTTGTTAAGTAAGTTCATTCCTCTTCACCAACTATCTTACCATCTTCAATTTTAATTATTCTATCTGCAAATTTAGCTATTTCCATATTATGGGTAATCATAATAATAGTTTGATTTAAGTCTTTATTAGATTTTCTAAGTAAGGAAACAATTTCATCACTGGCTTTTGAATCTAAGTTCCCAGTTGGCTCATCAGCCAGTATTAAAGCGGGATTAGTAATTAAAGCTCTTCCGATACTAGTTCTTTGTTGTTGTCCTCCCGATAACTCATTAGGAAGATGATTTCTCCTATTCTCGAGACCAAGTAATTTTAACAATTCATTTAGTTTTTCTTTATCAACTTCTCTATTATCAAGAGCTAGGGGTAAAGTAATATTTTCTTCAACATTTAAAATTGGAATTAAATTATAAAATTGATAAATTAACCCAATTTGTCTTCTTCTAAAAATAGCAAGTTTATCATCATCAAAGTTAAAAATATCTTTTCCATCTATATAGACTTTTCCTGAAGTTGGTCGATCAACTCCTCCAATCAAATGTAAAAGTGTTGACTTACCACTTCCACTAGCTCCAACAATTGCAATAAACTCACCCTTCTCTACACTAAAAGAAACATGGTCTAAAGCAACAACTTTAGTAGTATCTTTCCCATATATTTTAGTTAAATTTTCAACTCTTAATATTTCCATAAACATTTCTTCCTTTCACTTTCATTATACGCTAAGTAAAGTTACAACCAAGTTACATTATAATATTTTTTAAATTATAAAGCCTATTTTAATCTAATTCATTTAAATACTTACAAGTATTAGCTTTTATTTGATAATCAAGTGGTAAATAATAATTATTAGTTTGCATATTATTTATATCATATATATCCCCTGTATTACATATCAATTCTTGAAAATATTTATTTTTATATATAGTATATTTATTATCTTTAGAAACAAAAGAAATTTCACTTAAATCTTCTAAAGGTAGATAAATTCCTTGTTTTAAAGATTCCAAATAATCATATAACTTATTATCCATCTCAATTATTATACTATCAATATTATAAAAATAACTACTGCCATTTTGGTATTGACTAATTAATTTCTTTTTATTCTGTTTATTAACCTTAACTATAACATTTGTAATTATCTCATCTTTAGATATTTTTAATTTTTCTTCCATTTCTATATTATAGAATTCACTTTTTATAAATTTTTCTAAATTATAATGTATATCTCCAACCTTTATCAAAGAATCACCATAATCACATTTACTATAATAACGATAATTATTATAATCTGTAATATAAGTTTTTTCTTCATTTAAACATTTTAAATTACTAATATCAATTTGAGGATTTCTTTCTTCATAATCATGTTTAAAAATAGGTACAAAATGAATTGTTAACTCTATAACTAATGTTACCAATAAAACATAAAAGATATTAATAAGTATTCTTAAAAATTTATTAGTAATTGTCGTCTTTAAGAAGATAGTTTTCAAAAATTTCAGTTTTTTAAAAATTAAATAAGCTATAAACGCACCTAAAATATTTAAAATTATATCATCAATATCAAAACTACCAACATTACTTATAAATTGTAATAATTCAATTAAAAGAGTTAGACCACTTATCGTTAGTAAGAAGTATTTAGTATTCTGGAACTTCTTATTTATTAAAGGTAATATAATTGCTAAAGGAGTTAACATTAAAAAATTACCTAAAATATTATAAATAGCAAAC
>CAYTGK010000096.1:0-4277 GCA_964437305.1 uncultured Muribaculaceae bacterium | reverse complement strand
CAGCACATAGAGTATCAATATCAGCATGCATGGAAGCTAAAAAGTAAGTTACATTGATAGGATGAATTATATAGGGCTCACCACTTGCTCTTTTTTGCCCTTCATGATGACGTTTGGCATAATCATAAGCTTTCCTTAACTTAGGGACATCAAATGGTGCATAAGATATAACTAATTTTTCTAAATCATTATATGAAATAGTATTCATTTACCTCACCTACCATAATATTATATAGAAAAAATGACTTAAATTCAACATTTTAAGTCACATTTTCTTATTTTTACTATCACTATCTGCTAATTCCCTTTCTATTCGGTTTTTCATATTTTGAATAATTGTTTGATAAGTATATTCTTTATTTAAAAATATATCAGTAGTTTCCTTATATTTATTAGTCTTGTCATTATAAATCCAAGTAGGTTTTTGAAGTAATTTAAAACTTGTCTCAGGATAAAAATAAAAATTATCATTTTCTTCTTTACCATGTTCAAATGAAAGCATTATACCATTATAATAGTATAAAAATTTCTGATATGGAAAATTAATTCCTACCCTTTTTCCATTAGAAATTAAATTAACATTCTTATCTCCAACATATTCAGCATGTTTCAAAAAGCTTTTCAACGATAAAAAATTATAGTCAAACCTATCTTTTGGCATATCAAAATAAGTATGTTTCATTAAACTATAAAATTTAACATTATTATCCATTTCTGTTACTGATACAATATCTCCATTATATTTATGAATGTAGATAATTGCTTCTAATTTTTGCAATATTTTTTTATCTTCATCAAGATTGTAAAAATAAATTTTATCTATTATAGGTAACATTTCATAAACTTTTTTTTCTTCTAAAGCATCTATTTTAAAGCATAATTCTCTTAATAATTCTAAAGCTTCTTCATTATTTTTAGCATTCTCGTTTAATCGATTTTCTAATTGCTGTTTCAAAGATTTTTTTAATTCTTTAGCATACTTTAAATTTCGATTATTAGCTCCATATTCCTTTAAAAATTCTGCATAAATACTATCTAATTCCTTTATACTATTAGCATTATTTATTAACTTCTGATATTTTTTTAAAAGACTCTGAACCATACTATCATTTGAAATATCTAACATTGACTTTAAAATATTTTGAAAATCATACTTTTTCTTTTTAAAAATTTCATTATCTTGTTCTTGTTTTAAATTAGTTAATTCCATTTTATGACTTTCTTCACGTTTAATCGCATCTTTTAAACTTTCTATTCTTTTTAAATCTCTTTGATATCTTTTAATAACAACTCTTGTTTCTTCTAATGCACTCTCTAACTTTTCAATTTCTATATTATTAGAAAAATCATTTTGTTCTTTATCTAAATAATCTTTCTTACTATTATTCTTTTTATTTTTTTTATCCATTTCTAAAGCAAGTTGCAATTCATCATAATAACTATTTTCTAAATTATATAGTTCTTCAATATTTTTAACATATTGTAATTTTATCAAATACTTTTCTGATAAATCATTTAATTTACCATTTGGTTTAGTACAAAAAACTAATCTTTTTTCAAAATCATATACTTCTTCTTGTAATAATTCCTTAGTATCTAAAATTTGAACTAATAATAGTTTATAATAATTATTAGCTTTAACTAGCTCTTGTAAGTTATCATTAGTAATATCTGTTTTTTCTTTAATATATTGTTCTCTTTTTTCTTTTAATTCTTCTTTATTATAATTATTATTTAACTTATAGAAATTTAAAGCATCTTTAATATTGTTATTCATATATTCACCTACTATAGAAAGTATATCATTAACTTCTTGAGATGTCAATTTTACTTTTTCAAAAAAATATTGACATTTTACTTTTTTAAAAAAATATGTTAATATATAGTAAGGAAGTGTTAATGAATGAAAAAAAAGATTGATATCTTATTAAAAAAAATTAAAAATTTTAAAATTAATTTAAAAGTTAAAAATAAGTTTTATTATGATTTTATATTCTTAACTTTAATATCTTTCATAATTGAAATGATTTTTAAATTAGTTAGTAACCAAAATATCTTTGATGTTTCTAGTATGCGAATTTTAATGGGATTAATTTGTATTAATTTAGTAATTAGCTTTATCGAATCATTTTTCAAAGATAAAATTACTTCAAAAATAAACTTAATTATAATTATTATCTTAACAATTTATAATTTGCTACAAGTTGGATTTAATAATTTTTTAGGTGTTTATATCTCATTCAATGTTTCAAGTCAAGCTGGTGCTGTTTATAGTTATATAATTGAATTTATTAAAAGTTTCTATTGGTATTATTATTTTCTTTTATTACCTTTAATTTTAGTTATTATTTATCATGTACTTATAAAAAAGAAAGTAATTACTTTAAAGTTTGAAACAAATTTACCTAAAATGAAAAATTTCTTTGTCTCATTACTTTTAATTTTCGTTTTTATATTTCTTTATGACGTTAGTATATCAATTGAAGCTTTTCAAAATAAATTGCAAACAATTAGTAACAAAGAATTATTTAAAAATCCATCTAATGCTAGTATTGCTATTAAGCAATTTGGAACTACAATGTATATGCTTCTTGACATTAAAAATGTTATTTTAGGAGTAGAACCTGAAACGATTGAAGTTCCGACACATTACGAGCAAGATCCAAGTTTAAAAATTGATGATTCAAAATGGTTAGATTTAATTGAAAAGGAAGAAAATCCGACTTTAAATAATTTAAATAATTATTTCATCAATAACAAATATACTGGGGAAAATAGTTATACAGGTTTATTTGAGGGTAAAAATTTGATTGTCATTATGATGGAATCAACCAATGATATTTTTATTAATGAAGAATTGTATCCTAATTTTTATCGATTAGTAAGTAATGGTTATTATTTTAAAAATAATTATTCTCCAAGAAATTCATGTGCAACTGGAAATAATGAATTAAGTGGTATGATTGGTTTATATTCAATTTACAATAAATGTACTGCTAATGCTTATAAAGATAATATTTATCCAGAAAGCATCTTTAATTTATTTAATAATAAGGGATATAAGACAACTTCAATGCATGATTATACAGAAAAGTTTTATGCTAGACGGGAAATTCATACCAATATGGGAAGTAAAAAATTCTTCGATGTTGATGATTTAGGTTTAACTTATAATACTTCAACTGAAGAATGGGCTAGTGATGAAGAATTTATGAAGGAAGTTGTTAAAGTTCTTAGTAATTATGGTGAAAATGAACATTTCATGACTTGGTTAACTACCGTTACTCCCCATCAACCTTATGGTAAAAGTGAATTTGGAGATAAATATTTAGATTTATTTGATTCACCTGAATATGATAATTATAATATTAAATTAAAAAGATATATGTCAAAATTAAAAATTGAAGATAATGGTTTAGGAATATTACTTGATGGATTAGAAAAGCAAGGTAAACTTGATGATACTGTTATAATTTTATATGGTGATCATTATCCATATGGTTTATCTAATAATATTTTAAAAGAAGCATTACCTTATATTGGCACTGAAAAATATGAAAATGAACGAGTACCATTTGTTATTTGGTCAAGTGATTTAGAACCAAGAACTTTTGAAGAATATACTTCTTACGTTAATGTAGTACCAACTATAGCTAATTTATTTAATTTAGATTTTGATCCAAGATATTATACAGGAAGTGATTTATTTTCTAACAATTATGATGGTATTGTAGTATTTGCAGATGGCTCTTGGAAAAATAAATATGCCTTTTATGATGCTAGCAATGATAAGATAACTTATTATACTAGTAAAGAATATAGTTATAATGATTTAATAGTCATCAATGAAATGGTTGAAGACAAAATTAAATATAGTAATTTGGCTATTCAACATAATTATTTTAATTATTTGAATAATGCTTTAAAAAATAATTAGTTAATAATTTTGTATAATTGCTTGCTTATTTCTTAATTTCTTAATATAATGATAAAGGAGGTAAGATTAATGAAACTAAAAGTTGATGAAAATTTATGTATCAGTTGTGGTTATTGTGTTGGTGTATGCCCAGAAGTATTTGAATTTCCTGATGATGAAGCTCCTAGTCATGTAAAAGTTGACGTTGTTCCTAAAGAATATGAAGAAACAGCTAATGAAGCTAAAGAAGGATGTCCAACTGAAGCAATTAAAGAAATTAAATAAAAATTGGTAGTTAACCAATTTTTTCTTTTGTCTCTCTTTTTAAAGATCTAATAAATTTTTTTTCCTCAGAACTTAT
>CAYTGK010000095.1:0-4304 GCA_964437305.1 uncultured Muribaculaceae bacterium | reverse complement strand
GTAAGTTTTAATTTTATATAGCAAAATGACACACCTGGATATGTGTCAGGAAGGAGAGAGTATGCCTACAATAAATCAATTGGTAAGAAAAGGCCGTAAAAAGAAGGTTAGAAAACCAAAAGCACCAGTTCTATTAGTTGGAGTAAATACAATTGAGAAGAAACAAACCAAAATTAATGCTCCTCAAAAACGTGGTGTATGTGTACGTGTTGGTACTATGACCCCTAAAAAACCAAATTCAGCACTTCGAAAATTTGCTCGTGTAAGACTTTCAAATGGAATGGAAGTAACTTGCTACATTCCTGGAGAAGGACATAATTTACAAGAGCATAGTGTAGTCTTAATTCGTGGTGGACGTGTACCAGATTTAATCGGTGTTCGTTATCACATTATAAGAGGAACCCTTGATACTGCTGGTGTTAAGGATAGAAAACAAGGTCGTAGTAAATACGGTGCTAAACGTGAAAAGAAAAAACAATAAATTTAAGTAAACAGAAGTTTATTTGAAAGGAGGAAAGTAAAATGCGTAAAAAACGTGCAGTTGTTAGAGATGTATTACCAGATCCTATATATAATTCAAAAGTTGTTACAAAATTAATTAATCGTATTATGCTTGATGGTAAAAAAGGAAAAGCTGAAAAGATTTTGTATGATGCTTTTGATCTTGTAAAAGAAAAAACTGGTGAAGATCCAATTAAAGTTTTTGAAAAAGCTTTAGAAAATATTAAACCACAACTTGAAGTTAAATCAAGGAGAGTTGGTGGTTCAAATTACCAAGTACCTATAGAAGTTAATGAAAAACGTAGTCAAACTTTAGGACTTCGTTGGTTAGTTAATTATGCAAGACTTCGAGGAGGTAATTCAATGGCTTTAAATTTAGCCAATGAAATTATAGATGCTTCAAACGGAACTGGTGGAGCAGTTAAAAAGAGAGAAGATACACATAGAATGGCTGAAGCTAATAAGGCTTTTGCTCATTATCGTTGGTAGAAAGGAAGAAATAGTTTATGGCTCGTGAAACATCATTATTGATGACAAGAAATTTTGGAATTATGGCACATATTGATGCAGGTAAAACTACTTGTACCGAACGTGTTTTATTCCATACAAAGAAAATTCATAAAATTGGTGAAACTCATGATGGTGAATCTCAAATGGATTGGATGGAGCAAGAGCAAGAAAGAGGTATTACAATAACTAGTGCAGCTACGACTGCTTATTGGAAAAAATATCGTCTTAATATTATTGATACTCCAGGCCATGTAGATTTCACAGTTGAAGTTAGTAGAAGTCTTAGGGTCTTAGATGGTGCTGTTGCTTTACTTGATGCTCAAGCAGGAGTTGAACCTCAAACAGAGACTGTTTGGAGACAAGCAACCGAATTTATGGTACCAAGATTAATATTTGCCAATAAAATGGATAAAATGGGGGCAGATTTTAATTATAGTTTAAAATCAATTGATTCAAGATTGGGAGTTAATGCTAAACCGATTGAATGGCCAATCGGCTCAGAAGCAGATTTTCATGGAGTTATTGATTTAGTTACAATGAAAGCTTATGAATATGATGGTAAACAAGAAGAAGATGCTAAAGAAATTGAAATTCCAAGTGATTTAGTTGATATTGCTAAAGAAAAACGTGAGGAATTAATAGAAGCTGTTGCTGAATTTGATGATGATATGATGATGGCTTACCTTGATGGGGGAGAAATTACTGTTGAAATGATTAAAAGGGCAATTCGAAAAGGAACACTTGAAGTTAAATTCTTCCCAGTTCTTTGTGGAACTGCTTTAGGAAATATGGGTATTAAATTATTACTTGATGCTGTAATTGATTATTTACCATCTCCACTTGATATTCCATCAATTAAAGGAGTAACTTTAGATGGTGAAGAAACAGAAAGACATCCAAGTGATGACCAACCATTTAGTGCGTTAGCTTTCAAAGTTATGACAGATCCATTTGTGGGACGTTTAACTTTCTTTAGAGTATATTCTGGACATTTATCAAGTGGTTCTTATGTATTAAATTCAACTAAGGATACAAAAGAGAGAATTGGACGTATTTTACAAATGCATGCCAATCATAGAACGGAAATTACAGATGTTTATACAGGAGACATTGCAGCTGCTGTTGGTTTAAAAAATACAACTACAGGAGATACTTTATGTGATGAAAAGAATCCTGTTATTCTAGAACAAATGGAATTTCCTGAACCCGTTATTGAGCTTGCGGTTGAACCTAAATCAAAAGCTGATCAAGAAAAAATGGGAATTGCATTACAAAAACTTGCAGAAGAAGACCCAACTTTTAAAGTTCATACTAATCAAGAAACAGGACAAACAGTTATTGCTGGTATGGGAGAATTACACTTAGATGTATTAGTTGATAGAATGCGCAGAGAATTTTCAGTTGAAGCTAATATTGGTAAACCTCAAGTTGCTTATCGAGAAACTATTAAGCAAATGGGTGAATGTGAAGGAAAATATATTAAACAATCTGGTGGACGTGGACAGTATGGTCATGTTTGGATACGTTTTGAGCCAAACCCTGATAAAGGATATGAATTTGTTGATGAAATCGTTGGTGGGGTAGTGCCAAAAGAATATATTCCTGTTATTGATAAAGGCTTACAAGAAGCATTACAATCTGGTGTTCTTGCTGGATATCCGATGATTGATGTTAAAGCAACTTTATTTGATGGTTCTTACCATGAAGTTGATTCTAATGAAATGGCATTTAAAATTGCTGCAAGTTTTGCATTAAAGGAAGCTAAGAATAAATGTAAACCTGTTCTTTTAGAGCCTATTATGAAAGTTGATGTTACTGTTCCAGATGAATATTTTGGTAATGTAATGGGTGATTTAACTAGTAGGAGAGGAAGACCATTAGGTCAAGAGAATGTTGGTAATGCTATTAAATTAAGTGCTATGGTACCACTTGCAGAAATGTTTGGATATGCAACTAGTTTGCGTTCTAATACTCAAGGTCGAGGCAACTTTGTTATGCAATTTGACCATTATGAAGAAGTACCTACTAATATTGCTGCTGAAATAATTAAAAAGAGTGGCAATTAATAAAATAGTTATTAAAAAGAATTAAAAAAATTGTGTTATATTAAAAAAAATATAAAAAAGTAGTTGTATTTTATTTAAATCTTAGATAAAATATAATAGTAATTAAAAAAGGAGGAAATTTAATATGGCAAAAGAAAAATTTAATCGTAGTAAACCCCATGTTAATGTTGGAACAATTGGACACGTTGACCATGGTAAAACTACTTTAACTGCTGCTATCACAAAAGTATTAGCAGAAGAATTTGGTGGAGAGGCTGTTGATTATGCAAATATCGATAAGGCTCCCGAAGAAAGAGCTCGTGGTATTACAATTAATACTGCACACGTAGAGTATGAGACTGCAAAACGTCATTATGCACACGTTGACTGTCCAGGACATGCTGATTATGTTAAAAACATGATTACAGGTGCTGCTCAAATGGATGGAGCAATCTTAGTTATTGCTGCAACTGATGGACCTATGGCTCAAACTCGTGAACATATCTTACTTGCTCGTCAAGTTGGTGTACCAAAGATGGTTGTGTTCATGAATAAATGTGATATGGTTGATGATGAAGAATTACTAGAATTAGTAGAAATGGAAATTCGTGATTTATTAAATGAATACGATTTTGATGGAGACAATACACCAATTATCCGTGGTTCTGCATTAAAAGCACTTGAAGGTGATCCTAAGTATGTTGAATCAATCAAAGAATTAATGAATGCAGTTGATGAATGGATTCCAACTCCTGAACGTGATACTGAAAAACCATTCTTAATGAGTATTGAAGATGTATTCACAATTACAGGTCGTGGAACTGTTGTAACAGGACGTGTTGAACGTGGACGTTTGAATTTAAATGATGAAGTTGAAATTGTTGGTATTAAACCTACTCAAAAGACAGTTGTAACAGGAATCGAAATGTTTAGAAAACAATTAGATTATGCTGAAGCAGGAGATAATGCTGGAGTATTACTTCGTGGTACTGCAAGAGAAGATGTTGAACGTGGACAAGTTTTAGCTAAACCAGGTTCAGTTACTCCTCATAAAAAGTTTGAAGCTGAAGTTTATGTTCTTAGTAAAGAAGAAGGTGGACGTCATACTCCATTCTTTACAAACTATCGTCCTCAATTCTATTTCCGTACAACTGATGTAACTGGTGTTATTACGTTACCACAAGATGTAGAAATGGTTATGCCAGGTGATAATGTAACTATTACAGTTGAATTAATTCACCCAATTGC
>CAYTGK010000094.1:0-4340 GCA_964437305.1 uncultured Muribaculaceae bacterium | reverse complement strand
AAATTAATTAAATAAGTTTCAATGCCACCAACAGTATTAGTAATGCCATATATTAAAATTTTTTTCATGTTTTTCCTCCTTCATCTAGTAATTTATCATTTGGTATTTTATTTTGATGATTAAAGCAAATCGCAAACAATTCTAATAAAATTAAAAATGTGCAGCTTTCATGTCTAATAAAAGATCCAAAATCTGGTTCAAATAATACAGAGACCATAATGTAACTAATAATTGTAATAATCCACAATACATTAGAATTATTAATTTTTTTAAAGTCTTTAATAATTACTACAGTAATCATAAGTTGATAAATTATAAATAGAATATATTTAATATTTCCAAAATCATTAAAAAGTAATTCTATAGGAAAAAGTAATCTAAATAAATTTACAATATAGTTTTCCATAAAAATATAGAAATGACTATTAGGGCCAAAAATATCTATTATTATACTTTGAGCATCAATACTATCTAATCTTAAAACATTAACGGATGCTCTAGCATTCATTATGGAATTATAATTATCAATTGAGACAAACTTTAAAACTCCAATTTCTAGGAAAAATACTAAAATTATAAGTAAAGCCATCTTAATTACTGATTTTTTATGTAAATTTGTATTTTGAAAATTCTTTTTTTGTTTAGATTTAGTAAATAGTTTATATATTATATAAATAGTTATCATTAATATCGCCATTATTAAATAATATGTTCGGAAAAATAAAGCTTCTAAAATTAATAATATTGAAATTAATAATAATTTTTTATTATTAGAATATTTTGGTTTTTTTAAAATTAAATATATTAATAAAAATATTATAAATTGAATTATATCTTTTCCTATTGTATATACGTAAATGTTTAGCAAAGCTACAGAAGAAATTATAAAAAATATTTGAATTAAATTAAGATTTTTATATTTACTTATGAAAAAAATAGTAATAATAGTAAATATAAAAGATATTAAATATCCCCATTGTTTAACAGTAATCAAACCTAGAAAATTCAGCATTTTAAAAAAATTAACTGTAAATTTTCTTGCTGTATCTAATATTAAATTACTACCATTTTGAACTACGTTTATAATGAGATTGGAATCATAAAAATATTTTTCGGGTAAAATATTATACATTGAAGCTTTAATGATTATTGTTTCTAATACTATTATTAAAATTAACAATAGTAGATTTTTATTTATTTTCATGTTTTCACCTCTTTATTTTGCATAATAAGTAATATATACGCCAATAGGGAAATTCAATTTTAAAAATATTTTTTAAAAAAGCATTTTTCCAACCTGATTCAATATAATCATTTATAAACTTTTTTGGGTGAAATATATATTCATTAAATTTATTATTTCCAATTAAAAAAGTGGTTTTTTCATCATACATATTAAAATCTTTAAATAAGTTAATATCTTCTTTTGTAGGAAATAACCCTGTTTGCAATATATTATGGGAATATTCTTCACCAGTTAAATTCAATTTATAATTTAAATTTTGGTAGTCTTTAATAAAATCTTTAGCACCATTTTGAATTTTTAAAATTTTATTAAATAGCGTTGGTGATAATTCGTTTTCCATGAATAATGGTTTAATTTTATTATTATTTATGGTGTAACCAACAGTTGAACCATGATTAGAAGCAAATATTAATTCTAACAAGCCATTCATACTACGGTATTTTATTTCAAGATTTTCATTGTTATTATAAAGATATCCATTTTTATTTTTATTATATTTTTTAGTTCTTACTCCAAGGTAATAGCCTTTTATATTTTTAAATCCTAAATTTTTTTGTAATATATCTTGCATTGTACCAGCCCATCCAATATCTACTAAGATTGCATCTTTATTAAAGCCCATTTCTTTTAAATAAGTTTCTAAATATGATTGATGGTTTTCTACGTTATTTTTTAAAATATTAAAATTATTTTCTAAAAATAACTGATTTTCTTCTAAGCTTTTATTAATATCTATATTGTTTGCTTTAAAATAATTAATATTTTTATTATTATAAAGTCCCGTACGTTTTAAAAACATTTTTAAAGTTTCATTTCTAGTTATAGATTGATTATTAATTAAATCATTAAAATCCTTAAAATTTGTTATAAAACTACTCGTAATACTTTTTCTTGAAACATATAAATAAGAAGTATTAAAATTGGGATACATAATATCGAAACATTCGTTAATAATTTTCCCTTCTCTTGCTAAGAAAAAGATTTTATCATTTGGGTTTATATTTTCTTTTATGTAATTACAAAATCCAAATAATAATGAACCTAAATTTCGATATCCAAATTTATAATAATCATCATTATTATTTTTTAATTGAAAATTTATAAATTGATTTAAGAAATAAAATTTATAATTTTTTTCATTTTTATCTTGATTATTTTTATATAGAAAAGATTTTATTCCCTTTAATTTTGGGATTAAATAATCGGATTTAATATTGTCGCCTATGTGAAATATTTTATGGCTTGATATATTATATTTTCTTAAAATATAATCATAAATTTGCCCGTTAGATTTTTTAAATTTTATATTTGAAGATACAAATAATTCATTATAAGTTATTTTATTTTTTGCTAAAATACTTGCTATAGATTTTTTATCTAAGTACATATCCGAAACAATAATAATAGTTTTTTTCTTTTCTTGGCAATATTGATAAACTTCCATGATTTCTTCATTGGGAAAACACATTTCATATTCTGCTTCAATTTCCATTTTTTTTAACTCATTTTTATTTAAATTACTTGGTAATTCTTTATATATATCATCTAAAGTTATTTCAAGATTATTTTTTTTTCTTGCTTTTGTTTCAGCGACAATTCTCTCATTTTTAAAATCTATTATCTTATTTTGAGGATATTTATGATTATATTTTATCTCAACCATTTCAAAAATATCATAACTATGTTGGCAAAATCTTTTAATTAAAGTATCAAATATATCAAATGAAATAATTTCACTTTTAGCAATTTTTTGTTTTAATGTTTTGGTTAAAATATCTTTCATATGATTAATTCCTCGCTACTAGGATTATTATCCGTTAATTTTGCTAATAATTCATAGTATTTTGCTTCAAGTTTTTTAGCTTCTTTTTTTATATTGAAACCACTTTTATCTAATTCTTTAGTAGTGTCTTTTCTTTTAAAGTGAGAAATATCATCTCTAATGATTTTAGCCCATTTTAAAGGAGAATTTTCTAAACTTAAGAATCTAGTAGTTTTTAATACTTTAGTTTCTTTAGTCATACTATCGGATAAAATACATAAAAGTCCACTTGCTTGAGTTTCAATTCCTACTACTGGTAATCCTTCATAAAGTGATGGCAAAATAAATAAATCCATTGCTTGATATAATTTATTTACATCATCTCGTTGTCCTAAAAATTTAACTGAATTAGTTAATCCCAAATTATTTACTTTTTCTTTTATTTTTTCTTCTAAAGGGCCCTGTCCCCCTAGTAAAAGAATCGAATTTTCATTTATTTTATGATATTCATTAAATATGTCTATTAAAAAAATATGATTTTTTTGAGGCACAAATCTTCCAATATGCCCAATAACGGTCATATCACTTGTAATATTTAGTTTTTGACGCATTTCATTTCTTATTTCTTCATTATATTTAAATTTTTTTAAATCAATAGCATTATTTAATAAAAAAACCTTTCCACCATCATATGCTTTATTTCCAAATAACCATCTTCCAGCATACTCACTACACGCAAAATAATGTGTTGCGAATAATTTTGAAAATGGTCTAAATACTTGTTTAAGTAAATTTTTTTTCCATTCCTTTTTATTCGTTGTAGAATGACTATGAGCAATTCTTATAGGGATATCCACACATTTTGCTGCATATAAAGGGAATATTGATAAAGTATTAATATGAGAATGGACTATTTTATATCCATTTTCCCGAAATATCTTTTTTAACGTTTTATGATAATCAATCACTTTTTGATAGGGTGGAACTAAAATTACTTTGCCACCAAGATTTTCAATTTCTTCATATGGAATATTTGTTGAATCTTCATCACATATAAAATCAAATTGAATATTATCTCTATTTATATTTCGATAATAATTCATTACAACTGATTCTACGCCACCTCCAACCCATTTACCAACTATATGTCCTATTCTAATTGGTTTTTCTGATTTGAATTTATTTCTTTTATTTTTCTTTGCATTCATTTCTGTCTTCCTCTCTTTATTTGGCTCCTTTACGATTTAATAAAGCAATAGGAAGTTTTAAGAAACATTTAATATCTAATAAAAGTGATCGATGTGTCACGTAATATAGTTCTAATCTTTTTCT
>CAYTGK010000093.1:0-4444 GCA_964437305.1 uncultured Muribaculaceae bacterium | reverse complement strand
ATATGTAAAGGAGGTGAAAATATGAAATTAATTGGGAGTAAATTAAAACAGTTTAATCATGAATCAATATTTACAAGCTGTATGATTATTCTATTAGGAATTTTGATTTTAATATTTCCAAAGAGTATAACAAATATTTTGTCTTATTTAATTGGAGTAGTTTTAATACTAATGGGAATATTTAAGATTTATTATTATTTCAAATATGAAGGTAAATATGATGCTTTAAACTATGATTTATCTTATGGTATTTTAAATATTATTTTAGGAATACTTTGTTTAGTATTTAAAGATGAATTACAAAGTGTTTTTAGAATAATAATTGGTTTGATTGTAATATATGAGGGTATTATTAGTATATCTTTAGCCCATAAAGTATGTTATGTTGATAAGACAATGGGAATAGTTAGTATAATATTATCAATTTTAATGGTTTTTTGTGGAGGATTTATTGTTGTAACTAAAGGTATTGTAATTACTACTATTGGAATTGTTCTTATTGTTTTTGCGATAATAAATATCGTTGATTCTATAATATTTAATCGAAACTTAAATAAATTAGAGAAATATTTAAGTAAAAAGTCATAAATTAAAATGTAGTTAATATTTTTATTAAAATTAGAAAGAAGGAGAGAGAAATGGAAAAAGAAAAAGAAAAAAATAATTTTAAAAAATTAGCTGCCTTAGGAGTTGGCATTGGAATTGGTACGGGGTTAGGAATATTATTTGCACCAAAAAGTGGTAAAGAAACTCGAAAAGAGATAGGTGATAAATTACATGAAATGCGTTATAAAATAGAGACTTTGGATTCTAAAGAATTAAGAGAAGAATTTAATAAAAAAATAGAAGAAATAGAAACTGATTTAAAAAATTTAGATAAAGAAAAAGTATTAGAAATTGCTAAAACAAAATCTAAACAAATTCAAAATAAAATAGATGAGTTTATTTCTTTAGCTAAAGAAAAAGGAAATGAAGCAATTGTTAAAAGTGCTGAGTCTTTACGAAATAATGCTATAAATGTTACTAAAAGAGTTTTAGCTAAATTAGAACAAAAAGAAACTAAATAATTAACTTAAAGATAGAATAATTAAAAATCTATCTTTTTTATGCGGAGTAATAGATAAATTTTAATAATTCTTAATAAATATATAATATTTTTATAATAAAATAATGTTAAATTATTATTTCTAGGGGGGAAAAATATGCGAAAAATAACAGATTTTATAGTGAAAGGAAGATATTTCTTTTTAGCCTTATTTATTATCTTGGCTGGAGTATGTCTATTCTTATCAACAAAAGTTAATATTAATGAAGATATTATGAAATACTTACCAGTAACATCGGAAACAAAAATTGGTAAGGATATAATGGATAAAGAATTTGCGAAAGAAGATTCTTCGAATCTTAATATTATGTTTAAAGGACTTTCAACTAGTGAAAAAGAAGATACTTTAAAAAAATTAGAAAATATTGAGGGAGTAAGTTCAGTCGATTACGAAAATACTAAAGAATATAATAAAGATAATTATACTTTATATATTTTAAATGTTGATGATTATTCTGATTCCAAAACAGCTACTAAAGTTTATGATTATGTTCATGATAATTTTAAAACAGAAGGAATGAGTGGTTCAATCTATGAGGAAAATAAACCTATATTACAATTATGGATTGTTGCTTTGGCTATTTCTTTTGCAATGATAATTCTTACAATATTTAGTGATTCTTATCTTGAACCATGGTTATATTTAATTTCAATTGGTATAGCAATCTTTATTAATAAAGGAACTAATATCATATTTGATAGTGTATCTTCTATAACTAATTCTATTGTTGCTATTTTACAATTAGCCTTATCAATGGATTACTCAATTATGTTATCAAATAGATATAAACAAGAAAAAGAAACTCATACTAATAAGATAGAAGCTATGAAAGAAGCCTTATATCAATCTTTTAAAGCTATATCTAGTAGTTCTGTTACAACGATTGTTGGTTTAGTTGCTCTTGTATTTATGAGTTTTACAATTGGTAAAGATTTAGGATTGGTTCTTGCGAAAGGAGTATTATTAAGTTTAGTAAGTATCTTCTTCTGTTTACCAGCTTTACTTTTAATTTTTGATAATTTAATAGCTAAGACTCATAAAAAAACTCCTAAACTTGATTTAACAAAATTAGGTAATTTTATTTATAAAACAAGATTTGTTCAATCAGCTTTAATAATCATCTTATTTATAGCTGCTTATTTCATCAAAGGAAATATTAATATTTTATATACTGGTTCTGCAGGAAATAAGATTGAGCAAATATTCCCTGAGACTAATCAAATAGCTATTGTTTATAATAATAAATATGAAGAATTAATTTCTAATTATTGTAAAGAATTAGAAAATGATAAAAAAATAGATCAAGTATTATGTTATTCTAATACTATTAATGAAAAACTTGCTTATGATGAGTTAAATAAGAAATTTACCGATTTAGGACAAGATACAAAGATAGAAGATTACTTAATTAAACTTATTTACTATAATTATTATAATCAAGATGAAAATAATAAAATGACTTTAAATGAATTTATTTCCTTTATTAAATCTGATATCTATACTAATCCAAATTTTAGTAAATCAATTGATAAAACTACTAGAGATAATTTAGATTTACTTGAAAACTTTACATCACAATCTTTAATAAATAAAAAAAGAACAACTAAAGAAATAGCTAAAATTTTAGGTATTAGTGAAGATGATGCAAATAATATTTTGATTTATTATAATAGTAAGAATTTAAATACTACAATGACTATTAAAGATTTTGTAAATTTCATGCTTAATGATGTAGCAAATGATTCAAAGTATTCTGATAGTTTAGATAAAACTACAATTTCAAAGTTACAAAGATTACAAACGTTTACTGATACTTTAAGAATAACTAAGAAGATGACTGCAAGTGAATTATCTAATATTTTTGGAATTAATGAAAATTTAATTAACCAATTATTCTTGTTCTATCGAACAGGACTTGAAAGTAATACAAAAATGACTTTAAAAGAATTTGCTGATTTTGCCCTTGAAATGACTAGTCAAGATACTTATAAAGATATGTTTAATGAAGATACAATTACATCTTTAAAACTTTTACAAACTTTAAGTAATGAAGAATATATAAATAAAGAATTAAATCAAACAGATATGAAAAATACCCTTAGTGGTTTAGGGATAAATTTAGATGATAATAGCTTAGCACTTTTATATACTTATTATACAGGTTATAATACTGAGACTACATTAACTTTAAATGAATTTGCAGGAATTGCTTTAGGTATGAAAGATACCTATAAAGAGTATTTTGATGATGAAACCGAAGCAGCTTTATATAATATAAAAAATCTAACTTTTTCTTACAATATGGAATTACCAAAGACTTGGTTATATAAAAGTTTTGGAGTAGATGCTGCAACTAGTGAAGTCTTAAATAGTATTTTAGGAGATGGTTTAATTTCTCCTCAAGATTTTGTTAATACTTTACTTCAAAATGAAGAAATAAAATCTAACTTAAGTAATGAGTTAGTAGATACTTTAACAAAAGCTAAATATATTATTGATAATATTGAAACACAATATAGTATGAAAGAATTAGCAAGTGCTTTAGAGCAAGATGAAACGATTGTAAGTATGGTATATGGTAATTATGATTTAAAAAATAATAAACTTAAAAATATATCTTTAAAACAATTAATTAATTTTCTATATGCTAATAAAACTAATTCTTTAATAATTCCTTATCTTCAAAATTTAGCAATTGATTTAGACCAAGTTAATACAATAGTAAATAATACTAATACTCCTTATAATTATCAAGAAATAAGTAATATAACTAAAACTTTAAAAGAACAAGTAAGAGAAATATTTGGAGTTTATGATTATTACCATGAAGTAACGACAATGACTCCTTTAGAATTTGCTAACTTGATATTAAACAATAAAGATAATGCTTTATTAAAAGATAAAATATCTGTATCAGCAATTAATGAATTATCTTTAGTTCAAAAAGTTATGAATTCATCTTTAAATCAAACAAAATATCAATCTAAAGAATTAAGTTCCTTATTAAATATTAATAATGATACTATGAGTTTATTATTTAGTTTATATAATTCCAAATATATTAAATCTGGTAGTGAAATTTCCTTATTTAATTATGTTGATTTTATTGTTAAAGATGTAATGAATAATAAGGAATATGCTTCAAATTTTGATGATACTAAACGAGAAAAATTAACAACTATTAATGTTTTAATGAATAATTCTATTAATGAAATTAAGTATACATCAACTGAGGCCTTTAATGTTTTAGCTATTTTAAGTGATAATTTAGATAAATCTTTATTAGATTTAGTTTATATGTATTATGGAAGTAATAAAGAATATGATACTTCTTGGAA